>JAOUJT010000270.1 GCA_029883105.1 Gammaproteobacteria bacterium | reverse complement strand
ATAATCCAGAGGTTCGATTTTCTTATCGGCTGTCTGGAATGACTCCTGAATATCTTTGATGGTGTTCTTTTGCTGCACCATCCAGATATCACCTACGGCAGGTGAGTTGTTATCACTAGAACGGGAAACGTCCATGGTGACGCCAGCTAAACCACCTTGGTTATTGGCGAACTTCATCAACATAGCCATTGTCTTACGTTTGGCGACCAGCAATCGAACCTCATTCTCATAGACCTTGTTGTTCTTGCCTTGAGTTTTACGGTGATCGATTACAGTAAACAAGAATACTTGGCTACCCCAACTAACCTTGTTTTCTTTGTTCTTCGCCAATTCACATAGAGGGCAACCCTCTTCTTCACCTAAGCAAGGGTAGTTATCCCAAGTGCCATTCCTCTGGGCAGTGTGCTCAACGAAAGACAGATTCTCAAAGAATCCATGCTCATCGAGGTCGCCATCCAGAAAGGTAATTGAAGCGTCTTCACCCTGCTGTAGACGGAATCGAAACGGCTGGAACTGGCCAGAGCTCTTTACCTTCTCTTCTTCCTGTTCCATAGCTTTTTGAGCTTGCTGCCCTTTCATCATCCAATTTGCACCGGCAGGGGCTGACTGCTGTTGAGCAGGACCCTCTTTTGTATTAGGTGCAGATTCCTTTTTACTAGCATCTGCAGCCGGGGCGTTAGGGGATTTAATTGTCACAGCCATAATATTTCTCCACTTACGTTTATATTTGTCTACTTGAGACTTTCATTGAGCTCTATTAGCTCGGGTACTACTTTATATAGTGTTCTGAGTTGTGTCAATCAAAACACCATATCAAACAGTTCTTTTATAACGAGGTCAGGTGTCGCCCCAAAATCACCATACATAGGGTGGGGGGTCAGATGTACTATTGTTTTTTCTGGGAAATGATTTTCTATAGTAGATCGACCTTTATCCCCACCGACACCTAAGTCATAGGCGGTGATAATCACATCAGCGTCCCGAATACGTTCCAACATTGCCCACGACATCGCACTGGATTTACTGGCCAATACGTTCGGGTGAGCTTTCCAAATCTGTGTCATATCTATCATACCCTCAGTCACACAAACAGGATGAGCTAAATCAACTAAATTCTCACCTATCCACACGCTGGGGTTTCTCTTGTCTTTATAAGCGTAAGAGTAATACCTAAGGTCATTCTGGTTCGTAACATCCCTACCGTGCAGGCCTCGAAGCGCTCCTTCAAAATCTCGAATAGGAAAGGATAGTCGTCTCTGGTAGGAGTCATACTTAATTTCAAATAGGTCAATAATCTCATCAGTCAAACCACGCTCATAGGCATAGGGTAATCCTTTAGCTGAGGGGAATGAGCTCAACCAATCTTCGTCAAAGTCATGTAGCTCTACAGGATCGTTGTGCTGGTATTTTACAGTGTCGTAATCATCACCTAACCCAGCCAACCCTGCTACCAAGGGGTCGTCCAGATCGTCATCTTCCGCCATAACCAAGACCATTGCGGTTTTCAAATCGATAGCATATTTAGCGGGACTGGATTTTTGGTACTGGTGGATAGTAGTGACCAATAGTAAAAGATTACCTTTAAAACCGCAGGTGAAGCAGTTGTACTTACTGTGCTCCACGGCGGTCTTGGTAATGCCGGCGGAAGGGGATCCGTCTTTGCCCCCATCATGTCGCCAAGGTGCCAAGAGGCAGGGGGTAGTTACCCATTTCTTTTGGACATCGTGAGGGTCGCCGCCTAAAGCTTTGACCAACTGCATTACCATATCGTTTCTCACTTGAAGGTAATCTTCCGAACACCTGAGAATATTTTCTCAAGGAATGGAAGGTCTTCGCCCAGATATTTCTTAATGTCTGTCAAGTTGATCTTACACACATCAAAGAATAACCCTGCTTTCTTATCTTCAAAGGCATGATACATGGCCTCTTTGTCATTTACCTGAGTCATTTCACCGACCTTACCTATAGTCATGCTATGAGTCTGACCATACACTTGGAAGGTTTCATATTCGTTGGGGTGGTGTTCTTCTACGACTTTTTTCACATCAGATCTAAACTCATCAACTTGAGCTTTTAGCTTTTTGGCCTGAGCTTCCAGTGACTTGGCTTCAATCTCTATAGCAACCATAGAGTCTATCTGAGGCCCAAAGGTGTTAGTGAGCACCGTCTGTAAGTCTTCCTGAGTGACCTGCTCTTGTGTTTTCGTACCTTTCGGGGGGAGTATTTTTACTGCCATGATTTCAGCCCTCTGCTGTTTATAAAAAATAAGTATCCTGCACTTGTAATTATAGTCTTTTTTTGAGTTGTGTCAAGGATTATTTTGCAATTAAGTGCAGAGGGTATCAAAGAGGGAGACACCACAGGGGGCTGAATTCCTGCGGTGCCAGTACGGTATGTACATAGTGGCAATATAGATTACTATTACAATTGTGTCAAGCGTCTATCATACAAATTGTAACTGACCGTGGGACGGCTCAATGTACTCTGAGAAATCCATCCCGTAAAAATCCCAGTGGATGTTGAACTGCCCTGTCTCTCCCGACCGACCCTTCAGTACCTTCACAGTCCTGTGGTGCATAGTCTCAATAGACTCCCCTTGGAATAGGCCAAGGACTAAGCTAGATAACTGCCCAATCTCGTCCGAGAATCCGATATCTTCCAAGTCACCGGAGTCATCGCCCTTTTTCTTGGCTTTAGCTGCCGCGGTTCGATTGAACTGCCAGCTTGCGGATACCGGTACTTTCATATCCGTAGCCAATGCGGTTTTCATTAGTCGGGTATTATCTGCTACCCTCTCGAACCGGTTTAACCGTGGGTTGTGGTGGCCCAACAAATAAGCGCCATCTATCACAATCATATCCGGTTTCAGCATTCGGGCATACGTCCACAGATCCTCAACATTGGCAGTCAGGTTTCCGTCGATAATCCAAAAAGGAGACTCTGCTCCTTTAATCTCCACCAACCCTTGCTTCAGCTTCTTAAAGGTCGGGGATCCTAACGTCGCTTTGTTTAGGTGCGTCAGACTGACATGAGTCTCCATAGCGATCAAACGATGTTGGAGGACAATAGGGAGCATTTCCATAGATAGGAATAGTACCCGCTTATTATGATGCTTCCACGCATTCAAGGCAGAATACAAGAGCTTAAAGGTCTTACCTGTAGCCGGTCTACCTACATACGAAATCAGATCACCGGGCATTGCTCCACCAGACATAGTGTCCAAAGTGCTCCACCCAAAAGGTATACCTATACTACCTTCGTTAAGCTGAACATTCTTGTATGTTTGAATAATAGCGTCCTCCGAGAATCGGAAATCGACTATAGAGTTACCCTGCTTCTGCATAACCAACTTAGAGCAAGCGGTCAGCATAGAATTGAGAGCTTCTTCTGGATTTTTATTTTCCACCAAATGGGCTTTGGCTTCGAGTAAGGCTCCAGTCATCTTCCTATGTATGTGCCGTTTCCGTAGCTCCTCCGCGTAATAGGTGATTGGCTCTACCGTTACCGGCAAAGACTGATAAACCCCAGCATCAGTCAGGAATGTGTCGAGAGAGGGGATTGCTCCATGTTGTTTCAGAAACCCTTTTATGAATTTGAAACCTTCAACTTCTGCGTCCGTAAAGAAGCTTTCGGCCAGACCGAGATCAACAAAATCAGAAACACTCTGACTCTGTAGAATCGCAGCCAGCATATTGGTGCCGACCTGTGACATACGACCATCCTTACTTTATTATTGTGCTGTAATTGTCTTCTACAAATTCCTTGAACGAGACCCCATAGTCATTACCCAGTGCATTAAAATCCTGCACGTAAAGCACTGTCTGGAGTCCTAACGAGTTTCGAGTGTACACCCAATTCAGTAGCTCCGGG
>JAOUJT010000042.1 GCA_029883105.1 Gammaproteobacteria bacterium | reverse complement strand
TGAGAAGGTCCGTGACGTGGCCGCCGAGCTGCTGGAGATCTACGCCCGACGTGAGGCACGCCGGGGTATCGAACATAGCATCGATGATAGCTACCGCGCCTTCGCTGCCACCTTTGCCTATGAGGAGACCATCGACCAGCACAACGCCATCGAAGCGGTGTTGGACGACATGATCTCCAACAAGCCCATGGACCGCTTGATCTGTGGCGATGTGGGTTTCGGCAAGACCGAAGTGGCCATCCGCGGTGCCTTCGTCGCGGTTCAAAACGGTCAACAGGTGGCCATACTGGTACCGACGACCCTACTGGCCCAGCAACACCATGAATCCTTCCTCGACCGTTTTGCCGACTGGCCCATACGCATCGAATCCCTCTCCCGCTTCCGTTCCAAAAAGGAGCAGGACGAGGTCTTGAAAGGTCTGGCTGCAGGAACCGTAGACATCGTCATCGGTACCCACAAGCTGTTGCAGGAGAGCGTGAAGTACAAGAATCTTGGCCTCTTGATCATCGACGAAGAACATCGCTTTGGTGTACGTCAAAAGGAACAGTTCAAGGCCATGCGTTCGGAGATCGACATCCTCTCGCTCACCGCCACGCCGATCCCGCGTACCCTCAACATGGCCTTCTCGGGCATGCGTGAGTTCTCTGTCATCTCCACCCCACCGGCCCGTCGTCTGCCGGTGAAGACCTTTGTGGCCAAATGGGACAACGCCCTGATCCACGAATCCATCCAGCGTGAGATCAAGCGTGGCGGTCAGGTCTACCTGTTGCACAACTCAGTGGATACCATCGAAAAGATGAGCCGAGAGGTAGCCGAACTGGTGCCCGAGGCCAAGGTGGAATTTGCCCACGGCCAGATGGGTGAGCGCCAGTTGGAACGGGTGATGTCCGACTTCTACCATCAGCGCTTTAATGTGCTGGTCTGTACCACCATCATCGAGACCGGCCTGGACATCCCCAGTGCCAATACCATCATCATCAACCGGGCCGACAAGTTCGGTCTCGCCCAGCTCTACCAGCTACGCGGACGTGTGGGTCGCTCACACCATCGTGCCTACGCCTATCTGGTGGTACCGTCAAAGAAGTTGATGACCAAGGACGCCGCCAAACGTCTGGAAGCCATCGAATCCATCGAGGATCTGGGCACCGGCTTTACCCTTGCCACCCACGATCTGGAGATCCGTGGTGCTGGAGAACTGCTGGGTGAAGGTCAGAGCGGACAGATGCAGGCCATCGGCTTTACTCTCTATAGCGAATTACTAGAGCGTGCCGTTGCCGCACTCAAGGCCGGTAAGGAACCAGAGCTGGAACGCCCCCTGGACCACGGTGCCGAGATTGATATATCGGCACCAGCATTGATCCCCGATGACTACCTGCCCGACGTGCACACCCGCCTGGTGATGTACAAACGTATCGCCAGTGCCAAAGACGAGGCGGAATTGCGGGATCTGCAGGTGGAGATGATCGATCGTTTTGGTCTGCTGCCGGATCAGAGTAAGAGCCTGTTCAAGATCACCGAACTAAAACTCAAGGCCAAACCCATCGGCATACGCAAGATCGTCGTCGGTGCTGATGTGGGTACCATCACCTTTACCGACAAGCCCAACATCGATCCGATGAAGATCATCCTGCTGATACAGAACCGCCCCAAGCGTTTCAAGCTGGACGGCAACGAGAAGCTGAAGTTCTTCTGGAAGATGGAGAACAAGAATGATCGGCTACGGGTACTGGAAGAGGTGCTAGATATACTGGCGGAGAAATAGAGCCGCCATAGCGGTACAGTAACGAAAAATAGGGAAAAAATAGACGATACGGGCAACTGATTTACATAGGCAGGTTACAATAATAATTCCGGTGTATGTTGTTCCATCCATGCCCTGAGCTCTACAGCATCCTCCATACTGGCGCTCGTATACGGTTGCCGTGAATGGATCTCCATGCCAAGAAATCCGCTGGCGATCCCCATTAGTCTAACAACAGAGGCATCATTCAGCCCTTTTGCAAAATAAGGAGCCAACCCCTCGATAAATAATTTTCTAATCTGATTGGTCCAAGGCTGTAATTCGTCCCATTTCTTCTGCTCCAGCAACTCAAACATATGCAGCATCAAACGAGGATTCATATATACCAGAGAACTGGCACAACCATTGGCCCCATCAGGTCCCAGTCGGCTTAATTCATGTTCACCGACCCAAACATTAATAAATTCACTTAACTGACGACATCCAGCCTCCGTTAATCCTATTGTATTCACCGTTGCCTTTACTGCCAGATAGCTACCAGTAATATCATGGATCATGCGGTGTTGTTCAAGACTTAAAGTCCTTTTGCTGCACTCCGTCTCATAGAGGGTCATGGCAAGCCCGGGGCATGCATCACTTACCGACTTGAAAAATGGCAGTAACTCTTCATCAGTGAGTGGATGCCAGTATGGCAAGGCAACCTGTATGGCACTTGCCCCGATCTCACTGGCATAGGCTGCGCGTCGTTCAGCGCCCAGAGTGTAGGTAGAGGTAACTCCTATCATTACAGGGGTGTTATATTGTTTACATATATCCACTGTCACACGGCTAATTCTCTGCCACTCATCAAATTCCATGGCAAAAAACTCACCGGCACTGCCTGCTGTATAGATACCGGGTACGCCCGCAGCACAGGTTCGAGCAAGATCCTCTCGATACTTGTCTTCATCAAACATCTGGCGGCTATTCCATGCAACAGGAAAACCTGCCCATGGCCCCATCAAATCCTTACGTGTTAACAAGATCCTCTCCAAGGACAGATAAATAGTCCCCTCAAAATGTTCTGCGACAGAATTTTATATATAACAATATTCTACAAATAAAAATATCTGTCAATTAGACAAATCATCTTGACGCAAGATGACTTATAATTCTATCTGTTAATCAAACTCAGCTACTTTTGGTATAAAACGATATGGCAACGATACAGATACGACGCAGCCACCAGCTGGATCAACAACACATACGCGAACAGGTACAGAACCTTGCAGACAAACTTGCCAGTGATCTGGGAGTGACGTGTCAGTGGCAAGGTGATCGCCTGCACTTTGAACGTAGCGGGGCGAAAGGCAATATCCAGATCGGTGAGGGATACCTGGAATTTGAGATCAAGCTGGGCATGTTGCTGTCACCTCTTAAGGGCAAGGTGGAAAAAACCGTGACCGAATATCTTGATACACACCTGGCATAGTTCAAACCACCTTATACCTCAGGTGGTTTGGGCGGAATAACATTAATCCCAGTGCCTTTTGCTGACGACCCCACTACCAATATTATGCGGACGCTACTGTGAACATACGGACACTAATATTCCCAAAACAATCTCGTTCATTTTATGGTCAGCGTTGGGCCAGTATACTTTTTCGCAGCCTGCATTTGATAGGCATTGCTGGAGTGGGTGCGGCCTTTTTGTTTGATGTGAGCAATGAACAATGGCGACCATATATGATCATCACCGTGGCGTCAGGAAGTGCAATGATCCTGTTAGAAACCTGGAATAATGGTATTTGGTTAATCCAGCTACGCGGTCTCTTTACCCTACTGAAACTACTCATACTGTCTATGACGTTTTTTGTCGGCATGCAGTCATATATACTGTTTGTCGTTATTCTCATCTCCGGCGTCATGTCCCATGCGCCTGCGAGAGTACGTTATTACACATTTCACAACTGAAGAAATGGATTTATCTTACTCTCAATACTCCCAACATACTTCTCTCTATATCCCGCCCCCAAAACCAATCATAAACAACGAATCATTATTTAACGGGTTTTGAAAAACAGCCTAGATGATAGGAAAGTATTCCGTCGTCATAACCGGTGTGGAAATAAGAGAAGAGATCATAGGAAGAATCAACAGACTGAATCTATTGTTCATGATTTATCACTTTCTCCGCCACGCACCGTAATCAGGTAAGAGAAATAGATAAGCACCATGAACCCATCGAACAAGACCGTTAACATGGCATGCTGACCATAGCCGTAGGCCAGAATCAACGAGATAAAGAACAGTTTGCTAATCCCCGCCACAGTCAGTACCAGTTGCCGATACATAGGCTTGTAAGCGGCATAGATCAGCATGATACCCATTAATACGATCAGCGCCCCCCAACTACGAACCACCATATCCGCCAATGGACCTGCCAGGGTTTCGCCGAAGGTCGTCAGTAGTGCCGCCTGCGGGGAGATGACGGCATAGAGCATGGTGCAGGTTAAAACTCCGGAGACGAGTATTATCCATTTCATATTATTGATAATAAGGTTCATATAGTTCCCTTTTATATAATCAGCGGCATTGCCATTTTAATTATAACTGTTTGCGTAACAATGCCGCTATAATTTCCGGATTGCAAATCCACCTCGCCATGTAATGGCTTAGAGAAACTTGATTCACCGGCCAGATAAGATCAGAGAATATAAAACAGCATTGCAAAGTAGTGGCTGGCACTACCAGCAACAACAAACATGTGCCATATGCCGTGACCGTAACGAATCTTTTTATCCAGGGCATAAAAGCCAATACCCGCGGTATAGAATATGCCTCCTGTGATCAACAAGACTAAGCCACCTGTGGGCAGATGTTGCATCAACGGGTACATGGCAACCAGGATCAACCAGCCCATAAATAAATAGATTACCATCTGTACGATACGAGGCCCTCTGCTATGGAAACTGTCAATGATGATACCAATAACCGCCAGCAACCATATGGTTCCAAACAGCGACCAACCCCAGGCACCCTGTAGAGTGACCAACGTGAATGGTGTATAACTACCTGCAATAAGAAGATAAATCGCTAAATGATCAAGGGTCTGAAAGAGTTTTTTTTGCTTGCCGCGCGAACCATGATAAAGAGTAGAAAACAGATAGAGGGTGAACAGGGTCAAGCCATAGACACTAAAGCTGACAATGCGCCAGGGATCACCCTTCATCGCTGCATAGACAACAAGAACGATTACGGCAGGAACTGCCAATAAAACACCAACAAGATGGGTAAGTGTATTAAATTGTTCACTACGTTGTTTATAGGTACGGAACAACATTCTTAAACATTTCCAATATGTAAATCCAGATTTAGCCTGATATGCATAATACTGACTATAGCTGTAGTCAATAAACACGCTATTGGGCTTCCTCCGTCAACCCAAGCTATCACCCAAGTCCATTTGAAAACTCAAACCCCAACCTTCATCTCCCGACTCAACCGAACCACCATCCACAAAACCAACAAAAACCCCACCACAACCACCAACCACAACACATACCGCGTATAATTCACAGGACTATCAGGCACCTTCAGGCAGGGGTCACCACAAAGCATTTGTTGCGGCCCTGTGCTCACCAGACCGATGGCATTTTTTTGTTCTTCAGGTTTGATCTTGTCTATCAGGCGGGAGAGACCCTTCTCAACAGAACCCACATCCCCTCGCCCATATACCAGTTGATAAGGCCCATCCCCCTGGACCATAAAGATCAACTGATGCGGTATCCATGACAGCTCCAGTACCGGTAACTGTTTCGGCCCGCCCTTTTGCTGTGGTTGCAGTTTGAAGTAACGCCACATTCCAGATTTTATATGGACGGAATGATTACGGGTTTGTGTGCCCTGTATGCGGTAGTGATAGAAATTATGTGTACCCAAATCTGTCCATGCATCGTCCTTGTGACTACGTCCATAAACGGCATAGTCCACCACGGCATTGTCTTGTCCCAGATCGATATTGAGTTTGTTGACGGGGAGTCTTGCTCCGGCATCAACGGTATAGGCGGATGCCTGCAGGTCTAACTCTGCCTTGAGCGTAAGGTTTTTTGCTGGGGTCATGCTGGTGTGTTGGTTGCTAACGGTGGCGACCACAGACGCAAGTCGGTTCTCCAGTGCCTCGCTAGGGTTTAGTCGTAGATAGCGTCCGTTAAAGTTAGGCAGTGAGATGTGATTTTGATAGAGCTTCTGGCCGTTAAATTCCAGGTAGGACAGAGAGGCCTCATCCAGTGCTGTCCAGTTATGTAGGTCGTTGCTGTAGGAGAGTGAGATTGCGACGATCTTACCGACGGGTATGGTTTGCCAGTTCAGCTGTAGGCTACGCAGACGGCCGGCTGTTTTAGAGGCATCGATGATGTAATAGACGGCCTTTGTGGGGCTCATCTTGTCTTGCTTATCACTAATGTTGACGATGGCCCCATCCTTACTGGTGATCACATGGATCTTCGGTGTGGTACGGTTATTTCCCTCGACTCTGGGTAAGGGGAAGAGCGGTAGTGTGAGTTTTTTTTCCTCTTGCCTATGTTGGCTGAACGCACTGCGTAACCATATGGGTAGCTCATCACCGGCGGCATTGAGCACCCTGACATCACGCAGATCCCTAAACACCACCGAGCCATAGACCTCCATTGGCAGGTTAAGCTGATAGAACGAGGCCGTTTGTTGGCGGTCGAGCCGCATGCCATAGGCATAGTCATGCTCTGTCGTTTCAGTGGCATGGGGGGCGGTAAAGCTCAGCGCCAGGAAGACACAGACAAGGAAACGACTCATCACGTCGTCGCCTCGCTCTTTTTCTGTGGGGGCAAGGGTGAGAGATAACCGGTCAGTAGCATCAGCAGGCCAACGGAGATGAAGGAGATGATGCGTTCGATGGTGCCGCTGTTGGCCAGATCGATAAAGATCAGTTTGGCCACGACGATGGCCAGTAGTACCGCGCCGACTATCCATAATCTGCGCTGGCCAATACGGTGTGCCAGATAGGTCATGCTGAGGGCAAGCAGGGTCCAGGTTATGGCGATGGCCATCTGAAAGGCCGTGGAGTTAAACAGACTGTCCAATTGATATTCAGTGGCGCCAAAGTAATGAACGCTACGAGCCAGTACACTGTTTAACCAGACAAATCCGGTGACCGCCAGAGCCACCGCCAGTTGCCTGGGGGTAAAGAGGATAAGCTTGGTGATAGCCTGTTTCTTCAAGTCTATTAACCAGCCAGCGCCTAGCAACATGAGCAATAGCGAAGCCAGCTCCACAGGATTTAGCACCGGGATGTAGGGTAAGGGCGCGGGATCTCCCACCTCGGCGGCGGCAAAGAGTATCCATATCCAGGTGAACAGGAACAGGGGTGACACCACCTTACTGGAATAGAGTTCAGCATGGGCCATAAAGGGCCAACTGACTCGCTTTAGCAGACGCAAAATAGTGACGGCAAACAGTGCCGGGATCAGACCCCAGGCCAGATAGCCCCAGGCTTCATTCAATGCTGCCAGATTGGTGAGTAACCAGTAGGACTGCCAACAGACCAGATAGAGTAGCCACCAGGTGAGGAAGCTATGTTGAACCGTCAGCATGCCCGCACTCATACCCTGTTCTCGCTGCTTGAGCAGGAAGTAGTGGACTATCGCAGCCAGGGGCAAGACAAGATAACCCAGGTCGCTGAGAACATTACCATTCTGATCCAGAGGCAGCAGTAGAGAGATCGTGGCTAGCACGGGGATGTGATACGACAAACTGGCAACGGCCATTGGCCAGCGAAAACGTCTGTCGATAAGATGCAGTAACAGTCCACTAATGGTGAGCAGCAGGATCATCGATAGCAGTTCATTCATTCGCCATAGACCATGGAAGTGAAAGATCTCATGCAGGCCACTGCCAACCCACCAGACGCCCCCCCATATAAACAGCAGCAGATCGATGCGTATGTCGGCGACGCTTCTTTTCTCAGGATGACGTTCTAAATACCAGGCAGAGAAGAATGCTGAAATGGCAATCAATACCGCACCGATATAGACCGCGTGCAGGAACGGTATAGCCTCTGGGCGTAGATAGATGGGCTCACTGTAGAAGAAGATGGCGGAGACGAACTGCAGCAATACCCCCGAGGCAAGAGGCAGGCGGCGGCCTTGTTTGACCCCGATCCACACCAGCCCAGCCCCTTCCAGGGCCCAGGCGGCCGCAGTGATGCGGCCATCTAGGGCGAAGGGGATCGCCAGGGTGAGAAAGGCCACACCGATGGCTAAAAAGCCCTCGGTTAACTGGCGCAGCTTGTCACGTTGCCGACGCCACAGTACGGTCGCCAGTGTGACATAGAATGCACCGAAGCCCAGAGCGCTAAACGACAGACCATACTCGCTATCACTTAACATCAGCGCCTGTAGCGCAAATACTGTAACGGGTACACCAAACACCAGAGAGCCATCCACATAGTCTTTGAGTTTTGGTGCTGTGCGCCAGGCAAACAAAACACTGATGGCAACGAACATGACAAAGAAACTCAGCAGGAACGGTTCGGTCGTAGCGAAGTGCTGCGGCCCATAGGCCGATGCACCCCACAGGCTGCCAATGACGAGGGTAAAGAGGTAGGCCTCCAGGTTCAGCTCACGCCAGGCCTTATGCCAGGCAATAAAGAGGATGCCTGCATTGAGAAACAGGTAGTAGGTAAACAGTATCACATGGTCGCCGCTACCGGTGGAGGTGAGCACCGGGGCGAGAAAACCACCGGCGGCGGCAAACATGGCCAGCGCTTTGGAGTTTTGTATCACCGCCAATAGTGAGCTGGCCATGACCAGGGTGATGAGAACCACCAAGGCCAGAGGTAATGGAAACAAATCATAGAGTTTAGCGGCGGCAAATATGGTCAGATACATCACACCGATGGCGCCACCTTGCAACAGCAAGGCGAAGCCATGCCGTCTATTGCGCAGACGCCAGCCGATGATCATCAAGCCGATGCCCAGCAAGAATACCCCCGCCAGACGCAGTTCGATGGGAAACAGGCTGTTCTCTGCAGCATATTTCAGCAGGAAGCCAACGCCGACAAACAACACCAGCAGGCCGATGCGTACCATGGCATTGCCGTCGGTAAAGAAGTGTTTGATGAATTCCAGCAAGGGGCTGGGGGTCTGCACCTGAGCGGGTGCTTTCCACTTGTCCTCTTTCTCTTTTGCCACATCCAGACTAAAGCGAGGTTCTGACTGGCTTTGTACAGCCTGGGCAAGGTTATTTGGCTCGGCTTCCACAGCAGGCTGGGGAACGGTGACGGGTTTGCTGTCTGAGGAAGGCGCAGGGGTGACAGACTCAATGGGGTTGGACTTCGCAGTACTGCGATACTGCTCAAGAGTCTGACTAAGTTCGCGCACGGTTTGTTGTAGCAGATAGACCGTTGCCAGCAGATAACCGCTCAAGGCCCCCAATACCGCGCCGAACACCAGACGTTCTACTGATACAAGTAGCCCGACAACGACGCCAATCACCGCGAATATAATGGCCTTATCTGACATTTTCTACCTATCCATGGGTATTATTATTCTCAGCAGAATGCAATAAATGGCATTAGCTGTCCAGTTTCGCCCATCGGTCGGTGTCTTTGCATCAGGGTCTATAGGCTATTGATGAACCCAGGTTGATCCGCAGCGTGGATTTAGGGAACGAATAGTTCATCCTCAAAGCCAAACATTCTGACATCCTCGATTCTGAACGGATAAAGAATGCCATCCAGATGATCGCACTCGTGCTGTACCACCCGGGCGTGAAACCCCTCCGCCTCCCGTTGCAGAGTATTACCTTGCTCATCCACGCCATGATAACGGATACGAAGGTGCCGGGGCACCAGTCCACGCATGCCCGGTATACTCAAACACCCTTCCCAGCCCGGCTCCGTCGCGTCACCCAAAAGCTCAAGCTGTGGGTTGATCAACACCGTGGTGGGAACCGTCTCGGCATCGGGATAACGCGGATTGGCTTCCACACCGAAGATCACCACGCGCTGTAAGACACCTATCTGCGGAGCCGCAAGACCCGCGCCATTGGACGCTGCCATGGTGTCAAACATATCCTCTATGAGTGCCTGTAGATCAGGGGCGTGTATGTCCCGTACCGGCTCGGCTTGTCGTAATAACAGAGGGTTGCCCATTTTCAGGATTTTCCGTACCGCCATCGCTCTTCTCGCGTTACAATATGCCAAGAATTCTAATTCAGTATGCCCGCTATGAATATACACACCAGATTGATTGCCACCTTTTTCCTGTTTTTTACCGGCGTTCTGACGACGTCGCTGCATGCTGCACCCGTGCTGGAAGAGAGCGAAGAGAAACTGGATTGGTATGACATCGAAGTGATTGTATTTCGACACCATGACTACAAGGCCCTCAGTCGTGAGAAATGGGCGCGGGACCCAGGCTCGCCAATGATACGCAATGCGCGCGAATTGTTACCACCACTACCGGAAAATCTCACCGCCGCCCACAGCGAAAAACTTAAAGGTCCCATTTCCTATCTGCAACTACACCAAGAGCACAGCCGCTTGCAGGACAAATTTGACCTGTTACATCAGTCAAGCGGCTACGAACCCTTAATCCACCTCTCCTGGCGCCAGCCGGGCTTGGGGCCGGAGGAAGCCGAGGCGGTTCACGTTCATGGTGGTGTTAATTGGTCTGTGGCGGTGGAAGCTGACACCGCAGAAGGTGCGGAGGTTGTAGCGGGCAAAGCCACTGTAGTGAGCCAGAGTGCTGAATTGGATACTGCTAGCGCTTCCGTATCGGCGGATGAGCTGGAAGGCCCTCCAGCGCCATTCATCGATGGCACGATAAAACTTATCCGTAAACGTTTTTTACATATCGAGGCCGACTTTCTCTATCGCGCCCCATATATAGAAAACAAGGATAACCTGCTTGCCCATGAACAGTGGCCTCAAGCCTTTCGCTTGCAGGAATCACGACGTATGCGTAGTCGCGAGATACATTATTTGGATCATCCAATGTTTGGCGTCTTAATCCTGGCGACTCCCTACGAGGCTCCTGTAGAAGAAGTTATCGAAGTTGAAGAAGGTTCGACACCATTGCTGAGCAATGGCACGAAGAGACTGGGGGGCTCAATACCGCCGACGGAGAGCGATCCACTGAGCGGTACCATTAGGCGATAAAGGCTGAGGCTAAAGGAATTTGCTCACCTGTTCCAGGCTGCTGCGTACCTTTTGCATCCCTTCATTTAAGCACGTCTCGATCGCTTCCATAGTGATCGCTCCATCCACCTTTCCCGCCCCCCAGTTCGCCACAACGGCCAAGGCAGCGTAGCAGAGGTTCAACTCACGAGCCAGGGCCGCCTCTGGCATGCCGGTCATACCCACCAGATCACACCCATCACGTTCCAGTTTACGTATTTCAGCCGAGCTTTCCAGCCGTGGTCCCTGTGTAGCGGCGTAGGTTCCACCGTCGATGATCTCAACCTTGGCGGATTGCGCTGCCTGGATCAACACCGAGCGCAGCGCCTGGCA
The DNA here is from genome assembly GCA_029883105.1 of Gammaproteobacteria bacterium. Taxonomy (GTDB): domain Bacteria; phylum Pseudomonadota; class Gammaproteobacteria; order Thiohalospirales; family Thiohalospiraceae; genus JABURT01. The sequence goes on along the minus strand of JAOUJT010000042.1, from coordinate 3,870 downwards.
ATAGGGTTCGGTGAAGTCGATATGCACCACGGACTCCAGACCATCTTCAAAATAGGTATTACTACGACCACAGGTGTAATCAATGATTTGATCTGGCACCACGAGCACGCCCGGTCCCATATCATCACGTATGCCCCCAACCGCATTAACCGCGATGATGTGCGTTACCCCCTGCTCTTTTAGTGCCCACAGGTTGGCGCGATAATTTATCTTATGCGGAGGAATTGTATGGCCTGAACCATGCCGCGGTAGAAATACCACATCGGTATCAGCAAACTTTCCGTGCACCAACGGACCGGAAGGTTCACCGTATGGCGTATGTACCACCTCACGCTGATCAAGCTGAAGGTTTTTTAATGACGTCAGTCCGGTGCCGCCTATGATTGCGATCTTTGTCATGCTGGCTAATCCTCAGGATTGTTCTGTTACGGCATAGATGCCTGGGGCATTGCGCAGATAGCCCTTATAATCCATGCCATAGCCAAATACATAATGGTCGTCAACATCGAGGCCAACAAAATCGGCACTAAGACCCGAGACTCTTCGATCATGATGTTTTTCAACCAATACGGCCGAATAGATCTCACTGGTCTCTTGCATGTGAAGATATTCGATAATGCCCTTCAGTGTATGCCCTTCGTCAAGGATGTCATCGATGATTAATATGACACGCCCCTTTAAGGACGCACTGGGTTTTGCCTTCCATTGCAGTTCCGCCCCGGCGGTTTCACCACGATAACGGGTGGCATGGATGTAATCAATTTCCAGAGCAAAATTGAGACGGGTTAATAGATGTCCCATGGGGATAATGGCGCCGGTTAGTACGCACAGTATTAAAGGATTTTTATCCGCCAGCTTCGCTGTGATTTCATCCGCCATCTTATCCAGCGCCGCTTCTACGGCATTTTTATCATGCAGGCAACGGGATGAAATCAGAATAGATTGTGCCTGATCAATACTTACAGACATAAGAGAGCCTTATTTTAAAATGAATTCAATAGGTAAAGGTGACGGTGTTGTCATCCATCGCTTCACTGATGATGTAGGCACTGCCTACAGTCTCAGTAATTTCAGGTATCAGTGTGTCGCCCCATAACTCTAGCGTTGGTGTACAGACCATCATCTTAACGCCGGCTTCAACCGCATCCTGAATAAAGCTATAGACGGTTTTGCTATTACCTTCTTGCAGATAGAGGTTTTCCGATACTCCGGTCTTGGCTAGTTCGCCAGCCCGGCCAGTGAGTACCATTTCGACTTCATAACCCATGGCCGCAGCCACGGTGGCTTGAAAAAAAGGCGCACCCAGTTCTGAAGGGTTTGCTGGATCTGTATTCACCATGACAATCAAGAGTTTGTCAGCCATCGCTACACCTTACTAAGCTGAGTGAAAAGATATGGATACATTAATACTTATTGTTCATGCGGCCACCGCGCTTACAGCGGATGACGAAGAGTAAGCTAAAGTATATAAGCTCGTCGAAGTCAGCACCAGAGCCCTACTCTTTTATCAAACGATAATAGTGTAATTGCGATTCCATGCGTTTTACTGCTTCCTCACCTTCCCTGATGCACTCCGCTGCGCGATGAAAGTCGAGCATATCGATATCTGGCAAACTGGGTCGTATCAATATATCAGGGGGATCACCGGCCATACGACTGCGGCTAATGCGTAACTGCATTATATTCAGGCTGCGGGATAATACTTCCAGGATGGAGGGAACATCATCGCGTTTTTCTAACAGAGACTTTCCGATATCACTGGGCCATATCTTATTTTTTAGCTTGGTGAGTTGGTTAACAAAGGCATTTTCAGAGGTGCTCTGTGTAGGTTGTGGATTAGCAGGTGTCTGCCAGTCAGATTCTCCATTCCACATTGGCGAGGCGTTTAGATCCACTGCAATAACGATGTCTGCGCCCATCGCCCGACATAAAGATACCGGAATTGGATTGACCAAGCCACCATCCACTAACCAGCCTTTATCGTGGGCTACCGGTGTAAAAAAACCAGGTATCGATGAAGATGCACGCGCAGCATCCATCACCGGGCCTTGACGTAACCATACCTCAATACCGCTATCCATGTTTGTGGCAACGGCACCAAAAGGCTTTTTTAACTCGGCAATGTCTTTGTTATAAAAGTTATCACGCAAAAACTGGAATAGTTTTTTTCCTGCGATAAAGCCACCATCAAGACTGATATCAAAATAGCTGATCACATCGTGCCATTTCAAATCTTCAACCCAGGCTTCAAGCTCGGAAAGTTTATCATCCGCATAGGCAGCACCCACTAAAGAACCAATTGAAGTACCCGCGATGATATCTGGCGAGATACCTCGTTGCTCCAGTGCGTTGAGCACGCCAATATGGGACCAGCCACGAGCAGCTCCACTACCCAGGGCGATACCTATTTGGGGCTTATGATTTCGAATTGGACTCATTGAGTTTAGTGCTTCCTGGCGGTTCAGAATACAGATGTAGCGTCGAGGTAGGGAATGCGACTTCTGCCCCATGTTTACTAATAATATTATGGATTGTTAGCAGTATGTCTTGTTTGATATCATGAAACGACTCCCAATTAGTCGTTTTAGTAAAGGCATAGATAAAGAAGTCCAGCGATGATGATGCGAACTGGTTGAAGTTCACCATCAAGGTTTGTCCAGTATCAATCTCAGGATGTTCACGCAGCATACTTTCTATATCGTGCAAGATAATCTTTACCTTATCGGCATCGTCATAACGTACACCGATGGTTTCATAGATGCGTCGATTACTCATGCGTGAAGGGTTTTCTACTGCGATCGATGTAAATGTTGCATTGGGTATGTATAAGGGACGTTTATCAAAGGTTCGTATGCGGGTTAGACGCCAACCGATGTTCTCTACGGTGCCCTCAATATTTCGGTCTGGAGAACGTATCCAGTCACCTACCTCAAAGGGACGATCCAGATATACCATCAGTCCACCGAAGAAATTGGCCAATAGATCCTTGGCGGCGAAGCCCACGGCGATACCACCGATACCACCAAAGGCCAGAACACCAGAGATACTGAAACCCAGGGTTTGTAATACGACAAGCGTTGAGGTTATAAAAATAGACGCACGTAGCAACTGGCTAACCGCATCCGCAGTGGTAACATCAACGGTTCGACCCTTTAGCTTTCCCTTTATCTCAAAATTTTCTCTGACATTATTGACCAGGCGCAAGAGAAACCACGCCAGCAGGCTAATGATGCCAATGTCACGAATAGGTATCACCGCCTCGAAGATTGTGGCGTTAGTACGTTTACCTATAATATAAAAGACAAAACTGATACCCAGTAACCATATCAGGAGATTAACCGGTCGACGGATGGCGTCAACCATTGCGTCATCCCAAACATGATCGGTTTTACTAAAACGCAAATAGAGACGATTCATCACGCGTTTTTGAACAAAGCTGATGACCATGGTGAGGAACACCACGACAAATATTTGGGTATACCAAATACCTTTTGCAGCGAAATCATCGAAGTTACTAAAAAAGTTCTCCAAGCATCTGCTCCCTTGCGACTCTAGTATTAAAAATTCAGATCCAGAGTCTGTTCTTCCTCAATAGAGGACAATAATCTACGTGCCTGTTGCCAGCGTGGATTGCGATGCAGCTGTGCCGGCGTTATCGCATGTCGACCATGCATACGTGCCAGTCGTGAGTGACTGACAGGATCACTCTCGACCTTAAGATTTTCTAATACCTCAATGGCGGCGGTTGGATTGTTGCATACCAGCACCATATCACAGCCTGCATCCATCGCGGCACGCGCACGCTCTGGATAGGTACCAGCCACACTGGCCCCTTCCATGCTAAGGTCATCACTAAAGATGACGCCCTGA
>JAOUJT010000041.1 GCA_029883105.1 Gammaproteobacteria bacterium | reverse complement strand
CTTCCAGTTTGGCCAGATTGCCATACAGTTCGCTTCCGCAATACAGATCCACCTCGGCATCCAGTGAGGAGCCGATACTACCTGATGTACGCAGGGCCTCCAGCTCCTTGGACACCGCCTGACGTACCTCGATAAGCTGCTGCCAGAAGGGCAGGTCCATTTCGGACTCGACAGGGATGGCGGGGAATTTGTACCAGGTTTGCAGGTGCACCGAATCGCCACGCTCACCGGGGATGTGTGGCCAGATCTCTTCTGCGGTAAAACTGGTGATGGGTGCCAGCCAGCGCACCATTGCCTCGATCACATGGTACAAGGCGGTCTGCGCTGAACGGCGGGCCAACGAGTCGGGCTGTGTGGTGTACTGACGGTCTTTGATCACATCCAGATAGAAACCGCCCAGATCCATGGCACAGAAGTTATGCACCTTTTGATAGATATGGTGAAACTCGTAGTGGTTATAGGCCTCGATCACCTGCCCCTGCAACTGATTTGCACGCTCCACGGCCCACTTATCCAAAGGCAGCATCTCTTTTGGCGAGACAAGATGCTGGGCGGGATCAAAGCCCGCCAGGTTGGCCAGCAGAAAACGTGAGGTATTGCGGATGCGTCGATAGGAATCGGCGGTACGTTTGAGGATCTCGTCGGAGACCGTAATCTCATTGCGATAATCTGTTGCCGCCACCCACAGGCGTATGATGTCGGCACCCAGATTCTTGATCACCTTCTGTGGAGCCATGACGTTGCCCTTGGACTTGGACATCTTCTGGCCCTTGGCATCGACGGTGAAACCATGGGTGAGTACGCTCTTGTAGGGTGCTACGCCACGCATCGCTACCGAGGTCAGCAGCGATGACTGGAACCAGCCACGATGCTGATCCGAACCTTCCAGATAGAGATCAGCGGCAGGAAAATCGGTCATGCCTTCACGCGATTCCAGTACCGCAGCATGACTGACGCCAGAATCAAACCACACATCCAGGGTATCGGTGACCTTGCGGTAGGTATCCGCCTCATCACCCAGCAGCTCTTTGGCGTCCAGATCAAACCAGGCATCGATACCCTTCTCTTCCACGCGCTTGGCCACCTCTTCGATCAAGGCGTTGGTGTTGGGATGCAGCGCTTCGGTCTCTTTGTGTACAAACAGGGCAATGGGTACACCCCAGGTACGCTGACGTGAGATACACCAGTCGGGACGACCGGAAACCATATTCTCGATACGCGCCTGACCCCAGTCAGGCATCCATTTGGTATTACCGATCTGCTGCAGCGCAGCATCACGCAGACCGTTTTGATCCATGCTCACAAACCACTGTGGCGTGGCACGGAAGATGATCGGGGTCTTGTGACGCCAGCAATGCGGATAGCTGTGGCGCAGGGCGGCATGATGCACCAGTTTATTTTTGGACTTTAATACTTCCAGTACATGGTCATTGGCCTTGAAAACATGCTCACCGGCGAACAGTTCGGTGTTGGGTAGGAACTTACCGTCGCCATCAACAGGATTGTCTACCTTGAGGCCATAACGCGCCCCCACCACATAGTCGTCCTGACCGTGGCCGGGGGCGGTATGTACCGCGCCGGTTCCAGCCTCGGTGGTCACATGGTCGCCGCAGATGATGGGTACTTCACGGGCATAGAAGGGATGCGCCAGTTTCAGACCATCCAGCTCACTACCTTTGGCATAGGCCACAACGCGATACTCTTCCACTTCATAGCGGGCCATCACATCCTTTAACAGCGCATCGGCTACCAGCAGGCGCTCGACAGGATGTGCACCGACACCGTCACACTGCACCACCACATAATCCAGTTCGGGGTTCAGCGACACCGCCTGGTTGGCAGGCAGGGTCCAGGGGGTGGTGGTCCAGATGACCACAGAGATCGTACCCTCGCCCGTATGGCCCTCTACCTTGTGACAACGGTCGAACAGTGCGGCATCGTCCAGTACCTCGAAGCGTACATCGATGGCGGGGGAGGTCTTGTCCTCGTACTCCACCTCGGCCTCGGCCAGCGCAGAACCGCAATCGGTACACCAGTGCACCGGCTTGGCACCCTTATGCAGGTGGCCCTTGTCGATGATGCGTCCCAGCGAGCGGATGGTATCGGCCTCGAAGTTGAAGTTCATGGTCAGATAGGGCTTGTCCCAGTCCGCCATGATGCCCAGACGTTTAAAGTCTTCACGCTGACCATCCACCTGTTTCGTAGCGTAGACACGACAGGCCTGACGAAACTCGCTGGCACTGACCTTGTGACCGGCCTTGCCGATCTTCTTCTCCACGTTCAGCTCGATAGGCAGACCGTGGCAATCCCAACCGGGGATGTAGGGGGCATCTTTACCATTCATGGACTGAGACTTGACTATGATGTCCTTCAGTACCTTGTTCACCGCATGGCCGATGTGAATGTCGCCGTTGGCGTAGGGAGGGCCATCATGAAGAATGAACGTCTGCTGTCCCTTTCTTGCCTCACGCAATTGTCCGTAGAGATCCATTTCCTGCCATTTCTTCAGCGTTTCGGGCTCGCGATTGGGCAGGTTCCCGCGCATGGGGAAGTCGGTCTCCGGCAGATTCAGGGTATGTTTGTAATCAGCCACGCTCTATTTTCCTTTGTTACGAATGCCATCAATCCAACCATTTGGAGTGACAGAGTTAATATCAGATTTTAAAGAATTCTTTTGCCTTTAGCGCATCTTTTTCGATCTGCGCCTTGAGGGCGTCAAACGACTCAAAACGCTGCTCTTCACGCAGCTTGTGGCGGAACTCCACCTGCACATGGCGACCATAAATATCATCACTAAAGCCAAACAGATGTACCTCTAACTGGGCGCGGGTACCGTTAACGGTAGGACGGATGCCCACGTTGGCCACACCTGGCACCGGCTCTCCGTCGACACCATACATTTCCACCGCATAGACACCGCGTACCGGACTGGCCTTGCGATGAAGATGGATGTTGGCAGTAGGGAAACCGATGGTACGGCCCCGCTTGTCACCATGGGCCACACGGCCACTCATGCGGTAGGGTCGCCCCAACAGTTGCTCGGCAAACCCCAGCTCTCCACTTTGCAGTGCACTACGAATACGGGTACTGCTGACGCGATCTCCCATGATCTCAAAGGTATGCATGCTGGCGACCTCAAAGTCATATTGCTTACCTGCTGCCTTGAGCATGGCAAAATCACCGGTACGCCCCTTGCCAAAGCGGAAGTCATCGCCGATCACCACATAACGGGCCGCCAGTTTCTCCACCAGGATCTGCTGGATGAACTCATCGGCCTCCAGACTACACAGACTCTCATCAAAACGCAGGCTAATCACTCGCTCAATGGAGAAACGGCGCAACACCTCCATTTTCTCACGAAAACGGGTCAGGCGTGGGGGAATCTCCCCATGCTGGAAGAACTCCGATGGATAGGGCTCGAAGGTCATCAGCACCGAGGGCAGACTCAATTCGGCGGCCTTATCCACCACCTGAGCCAATACCTCCTGATGGCCCAAGTGCACCCCATCAAAGTTACCGATGGTCACCACACAGCCGCGTGGGTCGGCCTGGAGGTTATGTAAGCCGCGTATTAACTGCATTTGTGCCGCTGCATCCCTAGGGTCTTTGCAAAAGGTCACAAGTATACCAATAAGCTGCAGTCACTTTCACTCAACACACCCGATAAGAGGCTTTTTTCCGATGGGAAATTGTCCCCGTAAGACTTGTACCGTGCCGACATTGGCCTATGCTTTTCACTGTAGCCACAAAATACAAGGCACCTATGTCCTCAATACAAGATATTTGCAATCAGAAGGGAGCCGACATCTGGTCCATCGGTCCCGAACAGAGCGTGCTGGATGCCATCCGTTTAATGGATGAAAAAGGCATCGGAGCCCTGGCGGTCATCCATGAGGACGAGTTGGTGGGGATCCTGTCCGAACGCGATTATGCCCGCAAGGTGGTGCTTAAAGGGCGCTCATCCAATGAGACAAAAATTAAAGAGATCATGACCCGCGAGGTGATCTTTACCCAACCGGATCAGGGTATCAAAGAATGTATGGCGGTAATGACCAAACACCGTATCCGTCACCTTCCGGTGATGGAAAACGGCAAACTTATTTCGATGATCTCACTGGGGGATGTAGTGAAAGAGATTATCTCTGATCAGGAATACCAGATAGAACATCTGCAACATTATGTAGCGTGGGAAGAATCGTACTAAATAAGTAAAATCTGTCTAGACCACCCCAGCTTGTCCCATCGCTTACTGCTCACCTATCACGCTTTCATCCTCAACATTCACACAAGAGAAATAGAGACTTGACCTGGAGTTGACTCCAGCATTTAAACTGGCCACTGTAGAAGCACAGCAGGAGTACGGTCCATGTTAATCGAAGTCTTTTCATCGCCCGGTTGCAGCAAGTGCAGCCACGCCAAGCAGACCCTCAAGGCACTGGTGGTCGAGCTAGGCCAGGAGCGCATAGAGTGGCGTGAGGTCAATGTACTGGATGAGCTGGATCACGCCGTAGAGCTGGGGGTACTGTCGACCCCCGCCATCGCCGTCGACGGTGAACTGGTCTTCACCAGCCTGCCAAACACCGGCAAGTTACGAGATTATCTGCTGCAAAAAGTAGAGGCCAACAAATGAGCCTGCTGATACTCACGGCGATCATTCTGGGCAGCCTTGCCTACTTTGAGCCCTGCACCATCGCTACCCACACTCTCTATACCGCTCGTCTGCACCAACGTTCACCTCTACAACGTCTCGGACAACTACTGGTATTGTTACTAAGCCGAGTCGGTTTTTTGCTACTGCTGCTGTTTACCCTGCGCGCAATCGTTGGCGAACTTACGCTAAGCGAACCCCTGATTGCCATAGCCTTACTGACCATGGCACTGGTCTATATCTTGTCACGCTTTCATTATCTGCCTATCCCTAACCTCGCTCTGCATCGGGTCTTGCCCAACGCGGATAGATTACCGGCCAGTCTGCAACTGGGGCTAACCCTGCCCGCCTGTACCTTGCCGCTATTTATCATCGTCGCCGGACTGTCTCTTTCTATCGGCAGTGATACTGCCATGCTGACAGCGGCATTGGTCTTCGCCAGCTTTTTTACCTTACCGGTTTTCATTCTGTCCTACCTAGGTTTGTCGGAAGAGACTCGCGAGGTATTGAAACAGGCGGGTGAAACAAGCCCGTACGTCACCGCACTGCTGTTGATCATCTCAGTGCTGGTCTTAATAGCCCTGGACTATGGCATCAATATCAGCGAACTGAAACTCGCCTTGCAACAGCCCGACGGCTTCGCGCTATGGCTGGGCTTTCTCACCGGATTTATCTTCAGCTTTAACCCTGTCGCCATCGCCTCCATCCCGGTGGTTCTGGCCTATGTCACTCGCTCACATGAACCAAAGCGAGCCATCAGTCTGGGGGGAGCCTTCATTCTCGGCATGATCCTTACCCACGTTGTTTTGGGCATCTCCGCCGCCATGGGTGGAAGTTGGGTGCAGTCGGTACTGGGACGATGGTGGGGGCTGATCCTGGGCCCTCTATTAATCTTCCTCGGTGCCATATGGCTGGGCTGGATACGCTTTCGTCTGCCCTGGCTCAGTGTACGAGCAAAAAAAGTCACCGGTCTCGGTGGGGCCTTTGTCCTGGGTATCCCTTTCTCTGTCGCCATTTGCCCCTTTTGTACCCCGGCGTTGATCGTCATGCTCGCCGCCAGTGCCGCCATAGGATCGATCGGCTTTGGATTTAGTCTGTTGTTGGCCTTTGCCCTTGGTCGCAGTGTGCCAATCATCCTTGGTGCCATCAGTATGGCCTGGCTCGAGCGGCTGGCGTTGATGAAACAGGGGCAAAACTTTTTTGAACTTATTGGTGGTGTAGTTTTGATACTTACCGGTATCTATCTATTGAATGAATACTTTTACTTTGTGCAACTGTGAGGTGGTAAATGTCAGAGCTACGTATTGGTGATGCCGCAAAACAACTTGGACTCTCCATTGACACTCTGCGGTATTACGAAAAAGAAGGGCTAATCACCCATGTAAGAAGGAATACCTCTGGTATTCGCTACTACAATGCTCAGGCACTATCGCAAGTACGATTTATTCTACGCGCGCAAAAGGTGGGCTTCAGCCTGAAAGAGATCGCGTCCTTACAAATTATGCGTAATAACCCACGTAAGGCTAAGGATGATGTACGCACACTTACCGTAAGTAAACTCAAGCAAGTGGAGTTGCATCTTGAGGAAATGAAATTTCTGCAACGTGAATTACAATTGCTCATAAATCTCTGCACCCAGGAGAGTGATAATTGTGGCATATTGCAAACACTCACTGCCGATACCCCGCCATAAAAAAGATTCACCGCACGTACATTTTGCCCTTATTAAAAACAGGCTATTGCCCGAAAATTCTGCGCATCTCAATAAAGCGAGTTTTTATTCCTGATTTAATGAAGTTTTAACAAAAACACCCATTTTATTTTACATATGCGCTTTAATTCTTCTCCATATTTATATTTAATGAATACTATAGATTTCTAATCCTCAGAAGAAAAACACCCGGAGTGTGACCGCGAGATGCAGGATCTTTCCAATAAAGAACAAAGCCTCTCTTCGACTAGTATTCTCGTAGTCGATGATGATGACCAACTACGTTTATTGTTTCGCTATAAGTTGGAGGAAGAAGGCTATCGAGTATTCGAAGCTGCCACAGGCGAGGAATCCATTGAAATTTACCAAAAAGAGACTCCCACACTAATTTTGATGGATGCGGTAATGCAAGGCATGGATGGCTTTGATGCTTGCAGTAAAATTCTTGATCTGGCTCGCGCAGAGAAACCCATAGTACTGATGACGACATCACTAAACGATGGCCTATCCGTCACCAAAGCTTATGCCGCAGGTGCCGCCGACTACGTTACAAAACCTATCCACTGGGCGGTCTTAAGTAATCGAATCAAACATCTGATTAAGGCTCAATCTGTAGAGTTGCTGCAACAAAAACTCGAGCAGCAAAACAATCAAGTAAAAAAAATGGCTACTATACATCGGATGGTAGGCGGCCTTGCGCATGATTTTAATAACCTGTTAACCGGCGTGATAGGCTACTCAGAACTGGCCCGAAATCTACCCCCTGAAGATACCGTAAAACTGAAAAGCTATCTTTCTGAAATAGGTAAAGCTGGCAGCAGGGCGAAAACCCTGATTCAGAAACTACTGACCTTTAGTCAAGATACACCGGCAAAACTGCTACTCACTGATCCGGCTATCATCATCAATGAATCCGTAAGCATGGTACGTGAAAGTTTTCCAGCCTCGATTGAGATTATTGATGACGTGGATGAACACCTGCCTCAGGTTTTAATCGATCCTGTACACATTTACCAATGCATTATTAACCTCTGCCTAAATGCCAGGGAGGCAATGAACAGTAAAGGTGCGCTTACCGTTTCATTGCATACGGTTAAATTAGAGACCACTAACTGTGCCTCATGTCTGGCAGATTTTGGCGGAGAACTTCTTGAAATTTCGGTTCGAGATACAGGAAAAGGTATACAGAAAAACAATCTGCCGAAGATTTTCGATCCTTTCTTTACCACCCACGAGATGTCTACCGGATTGGGCCTATCCGTTGTACACGGAATCGTGCATGAACATCATGGTCACATACGGATTGAAAGCAAAGAAAAGCTAGGCTCCGTATTTCGTATATTCCTGCCTCTACCTAAGAACTGAGCATTAAAGCCATTATCATATCGGTCAGTAATTCAGTAAATTCTAATATGTAGGAAATCTCCTACATGAATTACATCCTCGGCTGACAGACAATCCTTATGACTATTGCCATACTCAACATTCAGTCTCATCACTGTGTTTGATTCGTCGGGCAGGAAGCCCTCCACGTCTCAACTATCTTCCTTCACGGATTGATAGCAAATAGGCCGCCACATGGATTGTGGAGGCCGACTTTCTATCTAGGATAACGACAAATGATTGCTCAAACCCAACGTGCCAATATATTCACGAAGAACACTTCCGCCCAGAAGTACATAGATCAGGCATTCATGGGCTCTCAGGCATTTAACCACTGGCTGCTCAGTCTGGACCAAAAGACCTTACACAAAGCCTTCGTCTATTCCGGCTATACCGAACATTCCTATCTGCTTATGGCCTGGGAGGATTACTGCCATAATAAAACAGAATTTTTACTACAGTGGAGCCAGACACTTCTGGGATTTTATCACTACCTACAACACAAGTCCTAAGCACATGGCTTGCACCTTTAGTTATTCAGGCTAGTTCCTAACTCGCGTTTCCAGCTCAATTTCTTTTCCACCGATGTAATCATTGCCCCTGCGATATCCTTGCCGGTAGCTGTTTCGATCCCCTCCAGGCCGGGTGATGAATTAACCTCCAACAACAACGGGCCTTTGGCGGAACGGATAATATCCACGCCGGCCACCTTTAAGCCCAATACCTTGGCCGACTTTATTGCCAGTTTTTTCTCTTCCGGGCTGATCTTAACGATAGATGCATTACCGCCCTGATGAAGATTGGCACGAAACTCACCAGCGGCCGCCTCTCTTTGTATTGATGCGACCACTTTTCCGTCGATAACAAAGCAACGCAGATCCTTTCCCTGAGCCTCTTTGATAAATTCTTGTACCAACAGGTTGGCACGTAGGGATTTAAAGGCATTAATAACACTTTCAGCGGCCTTCTTGGTCTCCGCCAACACCACACCACGACCCTGCGACCCCTCCAACAACTTCACGATCAAAGGAGCACCTTCAACCATCTCTATCAGATCACTGGTATCCATGGGGGAGTTGGCAAAGCCGGTAGTCGGAATATCGATGCCGTTTTGCAACAGTAGCTGCAAAGAAAACAATTTGTCTCGGGATTGCGTAATCGCCACGGAATTGTTGATGGTGTATACGCCCATACTTTCGAATTGTCGCGTCAGGGCACAACCATAAAAGGTCATACTGGGTTTAATGCGGGTAATCACCGCATCCAGATCATTGAGTACCGAGCCACCTCGATAGTGAACCTCCGGTGCGGTAGCATCCAGTTTCATATAGCAATGCTTGATATTCAGAAACACCATATCATGACCGCGCTCTTCCCCGGCTTCCATAATACGTTGATTGCTATACAGCTCAGGATTGCTGGCCAACAGACCGATCTTTAAACCATTGGGAATATTTTCCGCGCTATCGTAACAGTCCTTGATCTCTTCTTTTGTCCGATCGCCCAGGCAATGCCTTTCCGCCGGGTCCACCAGCAGACGCCCACTCATAGCCTCACGTCCCAGCAGCATTCGATGACCCATGGAGTCACGATTCGCCAGGGTTAATTCAATCGGCCACTGCGTGCCATCCAACACCAGAGAGGTCTTGATCACATAGCGCTTTTCACTCTCACCGGTGGAACTCTTAACCACTCTGCGGTCAACGATGGGCGCTTCACAACGTACCACCGTGCGACGATTCTTTTGTAAGGGATGAACCTCGAAACTCACCCAGGGTTTGCCGTGACGACCAAAGGCCTGAATATTGAAGGCGTGTATCGATGAGGTCTTGGCACCAGAGTCCACACGCGCCTTCATTGCAGGGATCCCCAAGTCGGGAAATTCGCACCACTCCACACTACCTACAACGATCTTCTCATCATGCCCAGCCATTATGCACTCTCACAGTTAAGTATTTAAAACACCGCTTACGATGTTTTTCTCATTATCAGATCAGATTTTCTTACCCCGGAGATCCATAAAATAAGAAAATAACTTACTGCACCCGCAGCCACACACATAAGCAGCTCGCTGATGCGCATCGTCGCACTCATATCAAACCAGCGTGCCAGATTACCGGCGCTATACCAAATCACCAGCGCCATTAGTCCATTGGCAACAATGACGCGGGCAAACAACACAAACCAACCTTTGCCCGGCATATACACCGCCGCTTTGCGCAATCCCCGATACAACATCCAGGCATTGATAAAGGCTGATACAGCCGTCGCTGCAGCCAGACCGGCATGGGCACCGGGTATGGCATAGATCATCATCGGCACGACAAATAGGACATTTAGCACCATATTCACCACCATCGCCTTTATCCCGATCTTCATCGGTGTCTTGGTGTCCTGGCGGGAAAAATAGCCTGGTGCCAGCACCTTCACCAGAATGAAACCTAGTAAACCTGTGCTATAAGCCATCAGGCTCAGGCGTGCCATTTCCACATCAGACGGAGCAAACGCGCCATATTGAAACAGGGTGGTCAACATCGGACCGGCGAGAACCAACAGGCCCGTCATCGCCGGACTACCGATCAAAAACACCCAACGCAGGGCCCAATCCAGGGTGTGGGAAAACTCTTCCACAGACTTCTCTGCATGATTTTTCGAAAGACTTGGCAGTATCACGGTCGCCAGGGCAATACCAAAGACGCCCAGGGGGAACTCCACCAGACGATCAGAATAATAGAGCCACGTGACACTGCCTGCAGTCAGGGCCGCAGCTATCATGGTATCGAACAATAGATTTATCTGTGCCACAGAAGATCCGAGGATAGCTGGCAGCATCAATTTGAGAATGCGCTGAATGGCACTATCCTTCCACGCCCAACGCGGCCAGCCCAGTAGTTTAAGGCGCAGCACAAAGGGTAACTGAAACAGCAACTGAACCAGGCCAGCAAAGAATACCCCCCAGGCAAGGGCCACAATTGGCTCGTCCATGTGCGGAGCCAGCCAAATCGCCGCCGCTATCAGGCAGAGATTAAGGAAAACAGGGGTAAAGGCTGGTACAGCAAATTTACCATAGGTATTCAGGACACCACCGGCGAGGGCTGTAAGAGAGATAAAGAACAGGTAGGGAAAAGTCAGGCGTAGCATCTCTGAAGCCAAAGGCTGGGCTCCGGGCTTGTCCGCCAGACCAAAACCGATCACCGAGATGATGTAGGGGGCTGACATCACCCCGATAGCGGTAATAATGAACAGAAACCCACCCAGGGTGCCGGTGACATCACTCACCAATCTCTTTACTTCGGCCTGCTCTCGTTGCGATTTATATTCTGACAACACCGGCACGAATGCCTGCGAGAAGGCACCTTCTGCGAACAAGCGCCGCATAAAATTGGGAATCTTGAAAGCAACAAAAAATGCATCCGTAGCAATGCTGGCACCGAACATCCGTGCCATTACCATATCCCGTACAAGACCCAATAACCGTGACAACATGGTCATGGAGCCCACCACCGCAGTTGATTTCAAAAGCCGTCTACTCATGGAAACTGTATGATCCGTATAGTGATTTTTATAGTGCGCCCAGTTTATGCCAGAGCCCGGACGCAAACCAGCAAAAACCTTGGGATAGCGTGCGTTTTCGGCTAGACACGCCTGAGGAAAACACGCATACTACCGCGTCTTTCTGATAGGTGATATTTCAAGGAGTTTTACCTTGGCAAATACAGCACAAGCCAAAAAGCGCGCTCGCCAAGGCGAGAAGCGCCGCCAACACAATGCTTCCATGCGTTCTATGATGCGTACCTTCATCAAGAAGGTCGTATATGCGATCGACGCTGGCGAGAAAAGTACCGCGGAAGAGGCCTACAAGGCTGCCGTGCCAGTAATCGACAAAATGGCGAATAAGGGCTTGCTCCATGAGAACAAGGCTGCCCGTCATAAGAGTCGTCTGAACGCACGTATCCGCGCGCTCTAAGAGACGTCCTTACGGACACGAAAAAGCCGCTCTGGTAATACGGAGCGGCTTTTTTTTGCTCATGATGCCCATCTGTACATCCATAGGCCGGCCCGTGGCCGACGTAAACCTGAATGAAATGCGCAGCGCTTCTACGGTGTTAATACACTAGGCTGTAGCTTCAAACCAAGACCAAGTTATCGCGATGGATCAACTCCTGCTCGTCGATATAACCAAGAATAGCCTCGATCTGCTCACTGGATTTACCGATGATTCTGGCGGCCTCATCGGCAGAATAGTTCACCAGGCCACGGGCGATCTCCATACCCCCCTCATCCACACAGCTGACGACCTCACCGCGAAGGAAGTGACCACTTACTGACTTCACGCCCACGGCAAGCAGACTCTTACCCTGTTGGCTCAGAACATGTACCGCACCGTTGTCCAGTTGCAGCTGCCCACGCACCTGCAGGTGACCCGCCAACCATTGTTTCTTCGCTGCCGTGCTTGCCTGGTCGGGCAGGAACAGGGTCCCGACTTTCGCACCGGCAGCAATTTGATGGATCACCTCTGCCTCACGACCGGCGGCGATCACAGTGGCCGTACCGGAGCGTGCTGCCAGACGGGCAGCACGAACCTTGGTACGCATACCGCCCTGCCCAAGCGCACCACTACCACCGGCCATAGCATCCAGACGTGCATCATCCGCATCGACCACATCCAGCATCGTCGCATCGCTATGTTCACGGGGATTTTTATCAAACATGCCCTGCTGATCGGTGAGCAGAACAAGTAGATCCGCCTCTACCAGATTCGCCACCAGTGCCGCCAGGGTATCGTTGTCACCAAAGCGTATCTCATCGGTAACCACCGTGTCGTTTTCATTCACCACAGGTATAACCCCGAAGTCCAACAAGGTACGCAAGGTACTGCGGGCATTCAGGTAACGTTTACGATTACTAAGGTCATCGTGGGTAAGAAGGATCTGTGCGGTATGTAAACCAAATATTTGGAAGCGTGACTCATAGGCCTGCACCAGCCCCATCTGTCCCACTGCCGCAGCGGCCTGTAACTCATGCACGGCCTTGGGACGTTTGTCCCAGCCCAAGCGGCTCATACCCTCGGCCACGGCTCCGGAGGATACCAGTACGATCTCGATCCCCTGCTGACGCAGTTTGGCCATTTGCTCTACCCAGGCACTGATCGCCTCGGTAGCCAGCCCCTTACCATCATTGGTGAGCAGGGCACTGCCGATCTTGATCACCCAGCGTTTGGCTTTGGTTAGTTGTTTTCTTTGTTCCATCGTCACACTTTATCTGATTCATGTGCTCAAGTGGATAGGCGTATGCCCTTCAAGGGCATGCCAGCGCTGAGGGGGCGAAAATGCACCGTTTATGGCTCCTCGATACGCAGCCGAAGGACATTCCACATTTTCTGCTTCAATCGCATCGCTACTACTCCGCATCGGCGCATCTATCCCTATTTGTCCAGGATCTCTGCCTCTTCCACTGCGCCACGACTTTCCACATGTTCCATAATGGCGAATATCAGTGGCTTGGTGCCTTCACCACTAATGGCTGAGATACGATATACCGGTCCCTGCCAGTTCAGATCATCAATCACCTGTTGGCACAGTGCCTCACGCTCTTCTTCCGGCACCAAATCCAGTTTGTTTAATACCAGCCAGCGATCACGCTGCGCCAGATCCGGGCTATATTTTTCCAGTTCTGCAGCGATGGTATTGACCGAGCTTACGGGATCGGTCTCATCCATAGGTGCCATGTCAACAATGTGTAATAGCAGCCGGGTACGCGCCACGTGCTTAAGAAATTGTATACCCAGTCCGGCACCCTCTGCCGCCCCT
This sequence comes from Gammaproteobacteria bacterium, assembly GCA_029883105.1. Classification (GTDB taxonomy): domain Bacteria; phylum Pseudomonadota; class Gammaproteobacteria; order Thiohalospirales; family Thiohalospiraceae; genus JABURT01. Next base: position 1,732 of record JAOUJT010000041.1, on the reverse strand, counting down.
TCTATGAGGCCAGGGATGTCGGCAATCACGAAACTGCGATGAGACTCCACACTGACCACACCGAGATTCGGCACCAGAGTGGTAAAGGGATAATCCGCTACCTTGGGCCGGGCACCAGAGACAGAACGGATAAATGTGGATTTACCTGCATTGGGTAGACCCAGCAGACCCACGTCAGCAATCACCTTCATCTCTAATTTAAGGTGGAACGACTCTCCCATAGAGCCATTGCTAGACTGGCGCGGAGCGCGGTTGGTACTGCTCTTATAGCGCGCATTTCCCAGGCCGTGAAAACCACCCTGGGCAACCTTCAGACGCTCGCCAGGCCGGGTAAGATCGCCGATTGTCTCCTCTGTATCCACATCGGAAATCATCGTCCCCGGGGGTACCAGAACAATAAGATCTTCACCGCTCCTGCCGGTACAGTTCTTACCCATGCCCTGCTGACCACCCGGTGCCTTGAAGCGGCGCTGGATGCGAAAGTCGGCCAGGGTGTTGAGATCGGCATCGACCTCCAAAAAAACTGAGCCACCGTCGCCACCATCGCCACCATCAGGGCCACCGAAAGGGATATATTTCTCGCGACGAAAACTGACACAGCCATTGCCGCCCTTGCCTGCCTGCACACGTATGGTAGCTTCATCAACGAATATCATAGTGAACCTTCAATATCGAAATAAACCGCCACGATTGTGGCTGAGTAAGCGCCAGTCTAAACGAAAAAAGCCCCGTAATACGGGGCTCTTCCTGCTCGACCTTGTTTACGACCTAAATCTTAGGCAGCAACAATGCTAATGGTACTGCGATTCTTCGGTCCTTTGACCTCGAATAAAACCTTACCATCGGTCTTGGCGAACAGGGTGTGATCCTTGCCAATGCCAACGTTCACACCGGGATGAAACTTCGTACCACGTTGACGAACCAGGATGTTACCAGCCAAAACGGACTCGCCGCCATAGCGCTTTACGCCAAGACGTTTCGATTCTGAATCGCGACCGTTACGGGTACTACCACCAGCTTTTTTATGTGCCATGGGTTCTGCCCTCTCTTAATCTGTTTTAACTAGCAGTAATGCCAGTGATCTTAACTTCGGTAAAGCTCTGTCTGTGACCCATCGTCCTACGATAGTGCTTTCTACGACGGAACTTAACGATCTTAACCTTCTTGCCACGACCCTGCTCGAGGATCTCAGCAGTGACCTTGCCACCACTTACCAGAGGGGTGCCTACCTTGAAGTCTTCGCCATCAGCAACCATCAAAACCTGGTCAAATTCGACGTTAGTGCCCTGCTCTGCGTTCAGCTTCTCGATGCGCAGGGTTTGACCCTCACTGACTCGATATTGCTTGCCGCCAGTCTTGATTACCGCGTACATAAGCTGTCTTCTCCAAAAAAATCGGGTTCTGCGGAATGTCCGCGTACTGAACCGCGAAATTCTAGCGACATCGAGCCTATTGGTCAAACAATAATACGACTTTTGGCTAAATTAACCCCCTTCCAGTTACGAAACTTGACACTATCGGGAGCGCCCCATAGCATGCCAACTCTTTTTGCAGCTCATGCCCGTATATAAAGATGAATATCGAGGAAATTCGCACACTTATTGCCCAGGACATGGAGTCGGTAGATAAGCTGATCATACAGCGTCTCGCCTCCGAAGTAGTCCTGATCAATCAAATCGGCCACTACATCGTTAATAGTGGCGGTAAACGCCTGCGCCCGATACTGGCAGTG
>JAOUJT010000269.1 GCA_029883105.1 Gammaproteobacteria bacterium | reverse complement strand
AATACTCGGTATGTTGATATCTTGGATATCAATAACACCTGTTTTTGTTCGCTCTATTCATATAGAATCCGCGATAAGATTTTTCTTCTTACATATCCCCAAATATTCATGTTTAACTGATAACACACTATTCTGCTTTTCTAACGTGAGGACGTAGTAGGGGACATTCTTGTCTTTTTTTCAAAAGATCTCGCAATCTCAATAAGATCATGACTGTCCCGAACTACGTGAGTTAAATTCAATTTACAGTAGGGTAACGGAGGCATATTTTGATGATTTACGAGTGCTGGGTGTCTCTGGAATCCCCGGCTGGTTAAATATAGGGCAGGTGCTAAAGGTGAAAAATGATGAGGACAACTGGACTCTATGTTCGGCATGTCAGGGGCGCGGTAAAAAAAGTAAGAGGCTGCGTAAGAAGGTGAGACTCCGCTACCAGAGGGAGTTGGAACAATTTGAAAAAACGAAGAGCGAAGGGACGGCTCCAGTTCGTCCTAAAGGTCATCTCGATACATGCGTGAACTGCAAAGGCTCAGGCCTGGTTCATTCTGCTACCCAAGCTTTAGCAGATAAAGAAAACTACCCGCACCTTGCCATCATTGGGGGGGGAATAGGCGGGGTGGCTCTTGCCGTGGCGTGTTTACACCGCGGCATTCCCTTTATTCTTTATGAGCGTGATAGCGGCTTCGATGCACGATCTCAGGGCTATGGGCTCACTCTGCAACAAGCGAGTAGTGCGATGAAGGGATTGGGGATTTTGTCGTTAAAAGATGGCCTGATTTCAACAAGACATGTGGTTCATACCACCGATGGAAAGGTGATCGGTGAATGGGGAATCAGAAAGTGGGGCCGGTCAGATGCGAAAACATCAGCCAAGCGCACGAATGTACATATCGCCAGACAGTCGTTGCGTTTAGCTCTGCTCGAGCAGCTAGGTGGACATGATAGGGTGCAGTGGGGGCACCAGTTGGTGGATTTCAAAGGATGTGAGGGTGAAGGTGTGGATTTGAGCTTTCAGGTAGAGGGTGAGATCAAGCACGCCAAAGCGGATCTTGTGGTTGGGGCGGATGGCATTCGTAGTACCGTGCGAAGCTTGTTGATTGGTGAAGACGCTTCACCATTAAATTACCTAGGTTGTATTGTGATATTGGGTATTTGCCCTTTGGCAGATATCGAAGCTCTTGATCGTTCTTTGCTGGACTCGGCCACGGTATTCCAAACCGCCAATGGCAATGAGCGGATCTACATCATGCCTTATGCGTCAGACTCGGTGATGTGGCAGCTTAGCTTCCCAATGTCAGAAACAGAGGCAAAGGCCTTGAGCGCTCAAGGCACTCAAGCTCTCAAGGAAGAAGCGAGTCGACGATGTCAGTGGCACGATCCCATTCCCCAGATCTTAGCGGCGACACAGGAAGCTCAGATTTCTGGTTATCCCGTGTATGACCGAGCACTACTCGAGTCAGAATTGCTGGAGAAAGGGGCTCAAGTGACCCTGATCGGAGATGCGGCTCACCCGATGAGTCCATTCAAGGGACAGGGAGCGAATCAGGCTCTGCTGGATGCGCTGGCGCTGGCTCGGGGAATCACACAAGGATGTAGACCCTTATCTCAATGGAGGGATGCAGGAGTGAGGGAAAGTGTGTTAACTGAATTTGAATCAGAAATGTTGGAACGCAGTGCTACCAAAGTGAAGGATTCAGCAGAGGCTGCACAGTTCCTGCATTCTGATATCGTACTCCATGAGGGCGATGAACCGAGAGGACGGTGTTTGAAGAGCGGTAGTAGATGACATATATCTCCTGACAGCAGTCTTAACTAGTGTTACCTTATCGTCCCTTTCAAATATGACGCAGAAGTAATGACTGATAAAACCATAGCTACTCACAACGGTAATTTTCATGCAGATGATGTTTTTAGTGTTGCTGCATTTAAGAGCCTATTCCCTTCTTTTAAGCTCATTCGTACACGTGATTTAGAGCTTATCGCCAATGCAGATATTGTGATTGATGTCGGTGGTGAATATGATCCGGATAGAGACCGTTTTGATCACCATCAACGTGGTGGTGCAGGTGAGCGCGAAAATGGTATTCCCTATTCCTCGTTTGGTTTGATTTGGAAAAAATATGGCTTGGAAATATGCCAGGGTAACCAGGATGTAGCCAATGCGGTAGATGCGGGGCTGGTATCTACTATCGATGCCATCGATTGTGGACATGTGGAAGGTGTGTCGAAAGGGATTAGTCTTAGCCAGACGATTTCAATGTTTAATCCAACCTGGCAAGAAGATGTTCACTTTGATGAATGTTTTGAAGAAGCGGTTGATTTTGCCTCGCGCGTTTTAACACGATTCATTGCCTCGGCTAACGGTGGCATTAGTGCGAAAGAGATTGTGGCCAAAGCGATTGATAATGCAGAAGATCCAAGAGTGATCGTATTGGACAAATACATACCATGGAAAAAAACGGTACACGCCTTGTCTGAAGAGGCCTTATATATGGTTTACCCATCCCAGACTGGCCAGTGGAGAATTCAAACCGTACCTGTAGAGCCCGGTTCATTCGAAGACAGAAAGTCGCTGCCTCAACCATGGGCAGGTTTATCCGATAATGATCTGCAAGAGGTAACTGGCATAGATGATGCCATGTTCTGTCACAACGGTTTATTTATTGCGGGTGCAGAAACATTTGACAGCACAATGAAAATGGCATCCATGGCACTTAATGAATAATAAAGTTCTATCAAAATTTAAACCCCACTAATTTAAATTAACATGTGCGTTTGGTGGGTATTCTGAAACGAGTGTATTTAAAAGAGAAAGATTCTATTAAAGACGCCAGCTCATATTGAGCTGGCGTCTTTTTTATTGGCTGACCGTTTCTTCGTATCGTTCGACCCAGAGTATGGTGGCCGCGGCGATGGCCGCCGGCATAACGAAAAAGTTCACTATCGGTATCATGGTGGCCAGCATGATGCCGCTACCAAAGCTGGTCGTGCGAATGCGATGGCCTTTCAGCTGCTTGCGCTGCTGGGAGAAGAAGGTGCCGTGGTTGGCAAAGGGGTAATCCAGATACTGCAGACCCATCATCCAACCACTAAACATGAACCAGAGGATGGGTGCGATCAGGTTTAATCCGGGGATAACAAACAGGATTATCAGCGGTATGCTCCAGCCCAACATATAGATCAACTTACTCACTTCGGCCTTGATTGAGGGCAGAAATTCCTTAACTGCGGTCATCAGGTTGCCAGGGGGTGTCTTCCCCGTCAGGTGGTATTCCACTGCCTCGGAAAGGAGACTATTGAACGGGGCAGCAACAATATTGGCGATGATGCTGAAGGTGTAAAAGACAATAAGCAGGGCTGCGAGGAAAAAGATCAGCCATAACAGCCAGGCGATGAACCATAGGCCATCGCCCAAATAACTCATCAGCCAGTCCTGGAAACTGCCAAAATAACTCATACCCACCGAGATCAGCAGGGCGAATACAAGGAAGTTGATTAGTAGCGGGATGACGACGTAAAGACGTACCCCGGGTTTGTTGAGGACACGCAGTCCCCGAAACAGGTAATTAAAGGCAAACAGTTGTTCCATTATTATTTTCTCCTTTGATCGTTATGAGCTTGCTGTCGGCAAGCTAGCAGGGCTGCACCGTATGCCGCCTCGGTCTGTTTCGCTGTGACCACATTCGCCGACAATTTGTTCTCGCGGATGGTGGTCCAAGCGGTATTTCTGGCACCACCGCCGAGGCTGATGATGCGCTTTGGATAGGGCGCTCCCAGGCGCTGCAATAGCCTATAGGCCTGCCTTTCGATATCCGCTATCCCTTCCAGTATGGCTTGAAAAAAGACGATATCACTGTCTGGCCTGGGGCTTAGGCGTGGTGGATAATCTGCGTCTTTTACTGGAAAGCGTTCACCGCTGACACTCAATGGATAATAATCC
>JAOUJT010000267.1 GCA_029883105.1 Gammaproteobacteria bacterium | reverse complement strand
GCTGGCTGCCTGACTCAGGTTGCTCGAGGTGGAGGAGACCTGGGTGGCGGCACTGCTGATGTTGGTCATTGCCGCTTTAATCTCGAGGATTACCGACTGCATCTTCTGTAGGAAGCCATTTAGCGCCTCTACCGTAGCGCCGATCTCGTCCTTGCTGCGTACCGGTATGCGGTAGGTCAGATCGCCATCGCCATCCTTCAGCTCGATCACCGCATCACGTATGGCGTTGACGGGACTGATGATGCCGCGAGCTATCCAGACGATAAACAGCAGTATTGCGATACTGCTGATGCCCACCAGCAGCAGGGTAATCAATACGATACGGCTGGTGGCTTCATGTATGCCGTTCTCTATGTTGGTATCGATCTCCTTGATCAGGGTCTCGGACTGGTGCACGGTACTGCGCATCTTGCCGCGCAGCCCCTCCTTGCTGGAGAGTCCCTTGCGCTGATAGCCCTCGGCTAGGGCGAGAAAATCTGTCTGGTATTTCTGCATGTCCGTGTGCAGGGCTCGGTAGGTTTCACTACTGAGTCCACTACTATGCATGACCTTTATCAGTTTACCGTAATCCTTGTTGAACTTGGCGATATAGCCTGCATCCTCTCGCAGCATAAAGTCCTTTTCCCGTCGTCTCAGCATCAGCATCGCTGCCAGCAGGCTGTCGTTTTTCAGCACCTTAATTTTTGCCTCGGCATTGTGTACTGCCTTGCGCAGGGCACCATTCAAGCCGCTCTTGTGATCCAGGCCGATGCGCTCCTGCTCCTGAATCAGGGCCATGAAGGCGGACTGGTAATCACGCAGTATCTTGTGGGTACGTTTGATAACATCGGTATCGATACCGTGTGCGCTGCTGAGCTCTGTCAGGTGATCCAACCGTGATTCCAGCTGGGTAAAATCTGTAGCAAATTTGTTTCGGTATTTGATGTCGTTACGGGCCAGGAAGTCCTTTTCGCGCCGACGCAGCAGCAGCATGTTGGCATCGATCTTTTGTATCGTTACATCGGCCTCGTGCAGCTCCGATATCTGTTGATTGGCGATGTAGACACTGGTGAGCAGGATGATGACGAGGAGGAGCATGGCGACGGCGAGGCCGATTAATTTTTGTTTTATGCTCATTGCATAAGTCCTTTTTAGCAATATGAATAAGCACTAATATGTCAAAATCGATAATAAAATGCACTATATAAAATGTGGTATTTACCTGTGCGTAACAATTGTCACTAGATGGTAGTGGTGGCGTGACAGGTTTAAATATTCAGCACGGGCTCATTCAATAGCGCGGCCTGTTCACGCAGGGTCAGGATCTGCTCCTCCCAATAGCGCGGTTGATAGAACCATGGGAAGGCTTGTTGAAAGGCCGGATCCTCGGCACGACGGGCCAGCCAAGCCGAGTAGTGCAGCATGCGCAGGCTGCGCAGGGATTCGATCAGGTTCAGTTCGCGGCGGTCAAAGTCCATAAACTGCTCATAGCCTTCGACGATGGTGGAGAGCTGGATCGCCATCTCGTTGCGCTCTCCGGATAACAACATCCACAGATCCTGTATCGCCGGGCCGGAACGGCAGTCATCCATATCCACAAACCAGGGGCCGTCTTCGCGCCAGAGGATGTTGCCCGGATGACAGTCTCCATGCAGGCGGATGTTTGTTACTGCACCGGCCCTTTCATAGGCCGCCTCGATCTGTTTCAGAACATCCTCAACCAGACTGCGATAGGCCAGTTCCAGATCCCTGGGGATGAAGCCGTGCTCCAGCAGATACTGATAACTGTCATAACCGAAGCTCTGGATGTCCAGGCTCGGTCGGTGTTGAAAGGGCTTGGTCGCGCCGACGGCATGGATGCGACCGAGGAAACGTCCCATCCATTCCAGGTTGTCGAGATCATCCAGCTCCGGCCAGTGGCCGCTCTTGCGAGGAAATAGGGCGAAGGCAAAACCCTCATGCTGAAATAAAGTCTCACCGTTGGGATCCCGTTGTGGTGCAACCACCGGGATCTCCTGTTCTGCCAACTCCCAGGTAAAGCTGTGCTCTTCGGCGATTGCCTCGGTGCTCCAGCGTTCGGGACGATAGAACTTGGCGATCAGTGGTTCGCTATCTTCTATGCCGATCTGGTAGACACGATTCTCATAGCTGTTAAGGGCAAGTATATGACCGCTGGCCATAAAGCCTTTGCTCTCTACCGCATCGAGCACCCTGTCCGGGGTCAGTTTTTCATAGGCATGTGTCATGGTTTATGGGTTTAGTTTCAGGCTTGTGGCCGGATCAAAGGCATAGGGTTCGCGGTTGCGATAGGGAGTTTTAAGATAGATGTCGACCTGATCCAGTAACCAGTCCTTATTCTCTGAATTGCTCAAGACGTCCGGAGCGTTCTCGTCAAAATACTGGCTGTTTTGGATGATGTGGTAGTGCTTGAGGGCTAGCTGACGCTTGCCCTGTAAGTCGTAGTATTGTCCCATGGCAAGATGCCAATAGGCGGTGTTGCGTTGTTTGAACAAGGGCTTCATTTGCTGAATGCGCGGAAGGTTACTGAGCGCACTTTGTGTCCGTAACTCGACGATATTGAGGATCTTCTCCATATCCGGAAAGTCTGTTAAATAGGCCTTACGTGCATGTCTATTTTCCTTCAGCGCCAGCTTGGCGTAACCACAGTTGGAATGCAGGAACTGATAGGCTCCAGAGAAGTGAGGGTTTTGTGGAAACAGTTTTAAGCTCTGACGCGAGAGGGGGATATATTGGCAGGCATCGTCAACATATTCTGGTTGTAGCGCGGCGGCGGCAATCAGCATGCGCGAACCCTCTGCAGCCATAAGCGGTGCCTTCTCTACGGTGAGCCGTAGATATTGAATGCCCTTTTCCCGATCACCACTAATATCGAACAGATAGGCCAGCCAGGCCAGGCTACGGGGTATGGAACCGGCAATATATTCATACAGACCCAGCGCGATATAGGCGTCATAACTATCGGGATGGGTTTGGATCAGCTCGCGTAAGGTATCGCGACCCGCACGGGCATAACGATAGGTCTTAATAATCTTGCCGAGCCCGACATAGGTGCGGGCGGCATAAAACTGTGACATGCCCAGAGCCAGGCGCCATTGTGGAGAGTCGGGTGATTGCTCAAGCTTCTCTTCTGCTTGTTGGATAGCAGCATCATAGGCGGCCGCTGCCTTGCTCCATGCTGGACGGTGATCAATACCGCTCTGTTCGGCCTCGGCCTTTAACCAAAACACACCGGCACGTAGAAAGGCCAGCATGTGGTAGTCGGGGTTTTGCTCACTCAAGAGGTATATCTGTTGTTCGGCCTTTGCGTATTGGAGACGGAAGAGGGCATCCATGGCATCTCGTGCCAGTTGCTGATCCGAGGTGGCAGAGGCGGGAAGACTGCCCAGTAGCATCAATAGCAACAGGACCGATCTGAATGTTGGGAATCTATCGATGCGCTGTAACACCACGGCGGCTCTCTTTGAAAAAGCGAATAATGTTCTCTACCTCGGAGGTCTGAGGTTCTGCCTCCAGTTTTTCCAGTGCCTGGCCTAGCCCAAGACCGGAGTGGTATATGGTCTTATAGGCGCGTTTCACCGCGCTTCGGGTCTCCTGATCAAAGCCTGCTCGGCGCATGGCGATGACATTGGTGCCGATGACTGTAGCGGGGTTACCGTCGACGGTGGCATAGGGCGGTACGTCTTTGACGATCTTGGCCAGTCCCGCCACCATGGCGTAGTCGCCAATATGAACAAATTGGTGTATTGCCACGAGCCCGGAGATAAAACAGTGGCTTCCCACATGACATAGTCCTGCAATGATGGCACTTTGGGTCATGATATTGTTATCGCCAAAGACACAGTCATGGGCAACATGGGTAAGGGACATAAAATAGTTATGATTGCCGATGTGTGTCATCTTGCCGTCGGCAGAGCCGCGCGAGATGTTCATGTTTTCACGGAAATGGTTATCATCACCGATGATCAG
>JAOUJT010000266.1 GCA_029883105.1 Gammaproteobacteria bacterium | reverse complement strand
TAAGTGCTATATCAATATTAACGACTTTAATCCCATCATATTCTTCACTGTTCACATTCGGCTCTACAGCTAGTACATTTCCACTATGTGTATTATTTATAGCCTTAGCTATCATATACGCCGGACTACCTCTTAAATCATTAACATCAGGCTTAAAGGTTAATCCAAAACAAGCTATCGTGACATCCTTTATGTTCTTATGAGGATTGTTTTGAAGATAATCAACGATGGCTAGGTTTATTTTTTCAATCACCCATTCTGGCTTACTATCATTGACATTGCGTGCTGTTTTGATCAGACGAGATGATTCAGGACTTTTATCAATAATAAACCACGGATCAACGGCAATACAGTGTCCACCGACTCCTGCTCCTGGTTGTAATATATTCACGCGAGGATGCCGATTCGATAAACGTATAAGCTCCCATACATCAATATTTAATTGATCAGAAATAATTGATAATTCATTAGCAAAGGCAATATTCACATCTCGAAAGCTATTTTCAGCCAATTTGGTCATTTCGGCGGTGCGAACATTCGTGATTATACACTCGCCTTTCACAAACAACTTATATAGTGCTACTGCGGCTACTGAACACTGGTGACTTATACCACCAATAATACGATCATTTTCAATTAATTCTCGTACTATATGTCCTGGAAGAACCCGTTCTGGGCAGTAGGCAACACGTATATCAGAGGCTTCACCATGCGTATGTGGAAATGTGAGATCGGTTCTGTATTCAGCTAACCAGCCTGACATCTTTTCTGTTGTGCCGACTGGCGAGGTCGATTCAAGTATTATCAAATCTCCCTTTTTCAATACTGTAGAAATTGCTTTAGAAGCTGCTTCGATATAGGACAGATCTGGTTTGTGTTGCTCTTTGAATGGTGTTGGTACAGTTATGATATAGGCATCAGCAGATTGCGACTCTTGTGTTGCATGAAGATACCCATCTTTTACTACGGCATGTACAAGTTCATCCAGATCAGGTTCTGATATATGAATCTTACCGTCGTTTACGAGATCAACTATCTGCTTATTGGAATCCACACCAATAACGTTGATTTTCTGTGCGGCAATGGCCGTTGCGGTTGGGAGACCTATATATCCCAGACCTATGACTGAAATGGTCTTTAAAGCCATTTATATTCCCTTATCTATTATTGTTGCCGCCAAAACATCTATAATTCGTTCACATGCCCGACCATCACCATAGGGATTATTATTGCTTTTCATGGAAAGGTATTGTTGTTTGTCTGTCATAAGCATATCCACTTCTTTACATATCCTGTCTTCATCTGTTCCAACTAACTTAATATTTCCTACTTCCAGAGATTCAGATCGTTCCGTTACATCACGCATTACCAGCACAGGCTTACCTAAAGATGGAGCCTCTTCCTGTATGCCACCGGAGTCGGTCAATATTAGATACGCACGATCCATCAAATAAATAAAATCAAGATAACTCTGAGGTTCTATCAGATGAATATTATGTATGCCATCTAACGCTTTATGAACAGGAACCATTACATTTGGATTCATATGCAATGGATATACTATTTGTACATCGTCATATTGCAAGGATATTCTTTTTAATGCCGTGCAAATACTCGCTAAACCAGAACCAAAATTTTCACGCCGATGGCCCGTTACAAGGATCAACTTCTTGTTATTATCCAAATAATCATACTGCGCAAGCAGCTTCTGTACTGTTTCTTTATTACTAAGTAGTTTTTTCCGCGTCCATAACAGGGCATCTATTACCGTATTTCCGGTGACGATAATATTTTTTTCTGAAAATCCTTCATTCAGCAAATTATTCTTTGCACTCTCTGTTGGTGCAAAATGATACCGCGCTATCGTGGCAGTTAGTTTCCGGTTCGCTTCTTCAGGCCATGGCGCATAGATATTACCGGTACGTAATCCCGCCTCTATATGCCCAACATCAATCTTCTGATAAAACGCCGCCAGGCTAACTACAAAGCTTGTGGTTGTGTCGCCATGAACTAAAACAATATCTGGTTTAAAGTCGATTAGTACTTTCTTGATGCCGGTTAGAATCGAATTGGTAATGTCATACAAATCTTGCCCAGGCTGCATAATATCGAGATCGTAATCTGGAACAATCTCAAATAATTCTAAAACCTGATCCAACATATCTCTATGTTGTGCAGTAACACACACCCGCGTTTCAAAACGGCTATCACGATAAAGAGAGCGTACCAAAACGCCCATTTTAATTGCTTCTGGGCGGGTACCAAATACTATTAATACTCGCATAATAATTTATGTTAAACCGTATTCGAAGATGTATGGTTGCAAATAATTACTAGCGAAATATTTAATTACGCTAAGCTCATTGTTGATCGATGGTTTTACACTAATAGATGTCTATCGATTTGCAGATCATTTGATGGGTAAAACAGATGTGTGTCAATACAAATTAAGAGGGAATATGAGAAACTGCAGTCTTATTCACAATTTGCTGTGGGATGGTAGAGTCTGGCAGAAAGCCTGGGACAAATATGGTAGGCGCGAGTGGATTCGAACCACCGACCCCCACCATGTCAAGGTGGTGCTCTAACCAACTGAGCTACGCGCCTCCCGAAAGAGGCGTGCAAGATACCAAAAGACTGAAGCTATGGCAAGGGCAAAAGGAGTTAGCGGCGAAAATCGTCCTGATGCTCCAGGAACCATTGATAGGTCTGCGCAATCCCAACCTTGAAATTAGTCTTCGCCTTCCAGCCCAGTCTATCCAACTTGCTCACATCCAGTAATTTGCGCGGGGTCCCATCGGGTTTGCTGGTGTCAAACTTCAGCTCGCCCTCAAATCCTACGGCATCTTTAACCATTGCTGCCAATTCACCGATAGAGACATCTTCACCTACACCGACATTCACAATCTGCTCACCGTCGTAATGCTCCATCAAAAAAAGACTCGCATCGGCCAGATCATCAACATGTAGAAACTCTCTTTTTGGTGTACCAGTACCCCATACCGTGACATCTGCAAGCCCCTGTTCTTTGGCCTCATGGAAACGACGAATTAGAGCGGGCATAACATGAGAGTTTTCCGGATGGAAGTTATCACCGGGGCCATAGAGATTGGTCGGCATCAAAGATATCGCGCTAAATCCGTATTGACGACGATAGGCCTGACACATCTTGATGCCTGCGATCTTGGCAATGGCATACCACTCGTTAGTAGGCTCCAGCTCCCCAGTGAGCAAATGCTCCTCTTTCATGGGCTGTGGCGCAAACTTGGGATATATACAGGAGGAACCCAGAAATAACAGCTTCTTAACATCATTCCGATAGGCTGCATCAATAACATTGCACTGCACTAATAAGTTGTCACGGATAAAATCTGCAGGATAAGTATCGTTGGCGAAGATTCCACCAACCCTTGCTGCAGCAAGAAATACGTAGTCCGGCTTTTCTCTTTCAAAAAACTCGTTAACGGCTTTCTGATTTGATAATTCCAGTTCCTTATGTGTGCGACCTATCAGATTTGTAAACCCGGCTTGTGCAAGCCGTCTGTAGATTGCTCCGCCAACCAGTCCTCGGTGACCCGCTATGTATATTTTATCTGTTTTGTTCATGTAAGTTTAACTGCTCTATTCGGATTAAGTAGTGTAAGGTGAACTCAAACAAAGAAGCCACACCTTTTTGCAGCGTAAATGCTTGATAAGTTCACAGATAGAACGCTTATATGCTTTCTTGTAACACAGATTCACGCACATGTTCAATCTGATCGCGCATAGCCGCCGCCTCTTCAAACTCCAGGTTTTGCGCATGCTCGTACATCTGCTTCTCCATCTCATCGAGCTTTTTCGCCAGTTGCTTAGGCGACAAGGAGGCGTATTCCAATATCTCCTCGGCTACCTTGGCAAAACGGGAAACAGATCCTGGTACGCCGGGATAGGCCCCTTCCATGATGTCGCTGACCTTTTTTTGTATCGACTTGGGTGTAATACCGTGGGCAGTATT
>JAOUJT010000265.1 GCA_029883105.1 Gammaproteobacteria bacterium | reverse complement strand
TCATTGAGCTTTTTCAGAAAGTTGCTGACCTCGGTCTCACCCCAGGTCTGGGCTTCCGCCTCTGTGGCAAAGCCATCCTGCTTCTTCGTTACTATCGATTTTTTTGCAGACGCCCGACGAATAATCTCCGCGCTCCAGTTAGTGCCGTCTTGTGATATACGGCAACTGTATTTTTTACTTTGTGTCATGTGCTTGATTTCCAACAGATTTAATCATGGAAGGGTTTATCCCCGTATTGGATGGGATTATACGGCAAAAAATAGAGTAAACAGGAGAAAATATCCGCCACATATGTAGCCCGGATGTAATGCCTTCGGATACTACATCCGGGAGGGCTGCTAATGTTCAGTATGAATGACTTCTATAGGTCAAACTTTAACCCTACTTGCAAGCTAAATTGTGGTGAAGAAAAATCCCCAGATCCAACGGTTAAGCCTGGTTCGACAAAAAAACTTCCATTTTGAATGGTTGTGCTAACGCCGACGTATGTCCATTTCAAGATACTGTTCGTGAGCACAGAATTGGTACTCGACGTGCCTGCTATGATTTGAACAGAGCGCAATTCTTTTGTCGGTTGGCGAAGTACCGTAGCACCAATCTCAATGCCATGTGTCGCTGTGCTTAGATGTCCATATGTGACCTTAATAGTCGTGGATTCAAGTGCCTTTCCTGCTACAACATTCATAGCACCCGGTGTGAACAGTGAAACACCGATATAACTTTTGTTTGTGTTTGACAGTTCTGAAGCATTAGAAATGGCAGATTGTAAAAATATTAATATTAATATTAATATTAATATTAATATCGAGACGTATTTCATTTAGCTATTCCTATTGTTATTACTTATTACTCAAGAAGACGTGCTTTTGCTCTTCGCACGGCTTGTTTTACTTGACCTCTGCAGAACCACCCAATCGATCTCTGCGCTCCAGTTAGTGTCGTCTTATGATAAACGGCAACTGTATTTTCTACGTGTGATGTCCAACAGATTTGATCATGGATGGGATCAGGTTTTAAAGAATCCCGGACTCCGTTTAACTGCTGACTTGTTCACGTTGGATTGACGTTATCTCCTAATGGTGACGGTTAAGCAACAGGTTACTAAGTGTATCCAGGTAGATAGTATAGATGATCAATTAGGTTGGCCGTAAGAGCGCAGCTACCACTATAGGAGCGGCTGAGATTTTGCTGTGTAGGCCGTGGTTCATCCAATATTTTTCTGTAGTCGCTATCATCGGTAACGTGATCTGGTCGCATAGGCTTATTTACGCCCGCTAGATGATTGGTGGTCTCGGACATGTTTGTTGTTAACTGTGATGGATAGAGACAACACCCATGCCGTAATTGGGCTGGCTGTTGATGGTGGCGTTGACTGCGAGCTTGGTAACAGTGCCTGCGGCTAAGCTAACGAATTCTGCCTGTGTAGGAAGGATGATAATCCTGCTAGAGGCTTGGGTAGATGCGGCATAAAGGCTGAGATTGAAGGCCAGTGCACTGGCAATAAAGGAAAGCAGAAAGCCCGGTAGTAAACCCATATTTCGTCTCATACAGCCACCATCTTGTTATTGCTAATGGTCTGAATACCGGAGACCAGTATTTGCTCCGGTCTATGAGACTTTTCGACAGTCGGTGAAAGGAACTTTAGTTGCAGCCGAGAAATTAATTTTCCGTAATAACAAAATAAGGCCGCATAAAGCGGCCTTGGATGGATGCTACAGCAGTTCTCTGGCCCGTTTTATTGCCTGCTTCACCTGCTCCGGTGCCGTACCACCCAAGTGATTCCTCGCAGCTACAGAACCTTCCAGCGTCAACACATCAAACACATCTGCCTTAATGGCATCGGAGAAGCCTTGCAGTTCTTCCAGCGTCATCTCGCTGAGGTCGCGTTTGCTTTCCACCCCCAGACGTACCGCCTTACCCACCACTTCGTGGGCATCACGGAAGGCGACGCCATTGCGTACCAGATAATCGGCCAGGTCGGTGGCGGTGGAGAAACCACGGAAGGCGGCTTCACGCATGCTCTCCTTCTTCACGTCTACCTGCGCCATCATGTCGGCATAGACCTTGAGCGAACCCTTGATGGTATCGATGGTATCGAACAGCGGCTCCTTGTCTTCCTGGTTGTCCTTGTTATAGGCCAGTGGCTGCGCCTTCATCAGGGTCAGCAGGCTAATCAGGTGACCGTAGACACGGCCGGTCTTGCCGCGTACCAGTTCCGGAACATCGGGATTCTTCTTCTGCGGCATGATCGAGGAGCCGGTGCAGAAGCTGTCGCCCAGATCGATAAAGTCGAACTGGCTGGAAGTCCACAACACCAGCTCTTCGGAGAAGCGCGACATGTGCATCATCAGCAGTGAGGCAAAGGAGGTGAACTCAATGACGAAATCACGATCCGAGACCGCATCCAGCGAGTTCTGGCAGATGCGCTCAAAGCCCAGCTCTTTGGCGGTGAACTCGCGATCTATTGGGTAGGTAGTACCGGCCAGTGCGGCAGAGCCCAGCGGCAAGCTGTTGGCGCGTTTGCGACAATCGAGCAGGCGTTCGCCGTCCCGTTGCAGCATCTCGTTCCAGGCCAGCATGTGGTGGCCAAAGGTGATGGGCTGCGCGGTCTGCAGGTGGGTAAAGCCGGGCATGATGGTGTCGAACTCGCGCTCGGCCAGATCGATGATATTGCATTGCAGCCGTTTTAACTCAGCAGCGATGGTATCGATCTCGTCACGCAGGTAGAGACGCACATCGGTGGCCACCTGATCGTTACGGGAACGGCCTGTGTGCAGCTTCTTGCCGGCATCGCCGATCTTGTCGGTGAGACGCTTTTCGATGTTCATGTGCACATCTTCCAGCGAGATGGACCACTGGAAATCACCCTTATCGATCTCGGTCTCGATCTCATCCAGACCACCCAGAATCACATCGCGCTCATCACTTGTCAGAACTGCCACATGGGCCAGCATCCTGGCGTGGGCCCTGGAACCGGCGATGTCGTGTTTGTACATGCGCTGGTCAAATTCTACCGAGGCGGTAAAGGCCTCGACGAAGGCGTCGGTGGGTTCGGTAAAACGTCCAGTCCAGGGTTTTTCTGTGCTCATGGATCCAACTTCAGGTTAATTAGAGGAAATTGGGCGCAGTATAGCCGATCTCACCCCTTCTAGGCAGTTTCGGGATAGGCGTATGATGGAAGCGAACGGGGTAGAGAGTCCGGGATTGAGACAATGCGTGTATTGGTGGTGGATGATGATGCAGCGGCACGCCGAAGGCTTGTACGACTGCTGGGTGAGCTGGGGCAAGAGCGAGTCGCTGAGGCGCTCGATTGGGAGCAGGCACTGGAACAGGCGCGTGAGCAGGAACCGGAACTGGTATTGATGGATATGGCGATGCCAGGCCATGACGGATTATGGATTACTAAAAAGCTGGGGGAGATGCAGCTGGAGTCCAGAGTCGTGTTTGTGACGGCTCAGGATGAGTATGCGGTGGAGATAATGGAGCGGGAGAAATACGACTATCTGATCAAGCCGGTACAACGCGAAGAACTGGAGTATTTTTTGAATGCGGAGGCAGATGAAAAAACAGGCCTCGCATCTGATGAGGAGTATCACAGTGTACGCAAGGGTAAGGAGCAACAGCGTTTATTGGTGAAGGATATCTGGTTCTTCAAGACCGACGGTAAACTGGTCCTGGCCTTTGATGGCATGGATGAGCATCCCATCGAGCTGTCACTAAAGCAGTTGCAGCAGCGCTATGGAGAGAGGTTTGTGCGTATCCATCGCCACTATCTGGTGGACTGCCATCGTATCGAGCGACTGGATAGGGACAGGTTGGGCGGTACGCGTCTGTGGCTCCGGGGCTATGATCGGCCCTTGCCGGTGAGTTCGCGCCTGGTCCTACGGGTACGTTCGGCAATGAGCTGTTGAAATATCACCAGTACTATCCTCATCATCAAAATAGTGAACCATATCGGACGACGACTTATATCTCTCTTGGTAAATATGCTCGTGTGGATTTAA
>JAOUJT010000039.1 GCA_029883105.1 Gammaproteobacteria bacterium | reverse complement strand
CTGGGCATAAATAATCTACGTCTGGAACTGGAAGACCTGGGTTTTCAGGCTACCTATCCTCTGCGCTACAAGCTCCTGGGTGAGGCGGTAAAGAAGGCGCGCGGTAATCGCAAAGAGATCATCGAGACCATCGGTGTGGCAGTGCGTGAACGACTGCTACAGGATGAGTTGTCAGGAAATGTAGAGGGCCGCGAAAAACACCTTTACAGCATCTATCGCAAGATGCGCGACAAGCACCTCTCTTTTCATGAGGTCTATGACGTCTACGCCTTTCGCATCATCGTCGATAAGGTCGACACCTGCTACCGTGTCCTTGGTGCGATACATAATCTCTATAAACCCATCCCTGGTCACTTTAAGGACTATATCGCGATACCCAAGTCCAATGGTTATCAGTCCCTGCATACCGCACTGTTTAGCCCCTATGGTGTACCTCTTGAGGTACAGATTCGTACCGAGGACATGGATAAGGTGTCCGAGTCTGGTATTGCAGCCCATTGGCTGTACAAAAGCGGTGATGGCGTTGGTGGTCATACCAATTCGCAAAAGCGTGCCCGTGAATGGATGCGTGGACTATTGGAGATGCAGCAAAAGGCCGGTAACTCCATGGAGTTTCTGGAGAACGTCAAGATCGATCTGTTCCCCGATGAGGTCTATGTATTCACCCCCAAGGGCGAGATCATGGAACTGCCACGAGGTGCTACGGCGGTAGACTATGCCTACATGGTGCATACGGATATCGGCAATAGCTGTATCGCGGCAAAGATCAATCGACGTCTGTTCCCCCTCAATACCCAGTTGTTGAATGGCCAAACGGTGGAGATTATCACCGCCCCCAACGCCCACCCCAATCCCTCGTGGTTGAATTTTGTCGCCACGGCTAAGGCGCGTTCCACCATTCGCGCCTATCTGAAAAATATGCATCGTGATGAATCCATTGCCCTGGGACGGAGACTGGTGGAACGCTATATGATCGCTCACGACAAGACCTGCGATGATCTGACCGATCAGCAAAAGATAGACCTGCTGATAGCCTTTAAAGTGGACAACCTGGATACCCTGTTGGAAGAGGTTGGTTTGGGCAATAGGATGCCGCAGATGATTGCTCGAGTGTTGTTCCCAAATGTGGAAGACAGCAGCAGTGGCGAAGGGGTGTTTGATCTGCAGGAGCGGGCCAAACCGCTATCCATCAGGGGTACCGAGGGCATGGCCGTGACCCTGGCCAAGTGCTGTCGGCCAATACCGGGTGACCTGATTCTGGGCTTTATCAGTGCCGGACGTGGCATTGTTGTACATACTCGCAGCTGTAAGAACGTTGGCGACTATCGTAAGTCGCCGGAGAAATGGGTCGACGTCGAGTGGGAGCCGCAGGCCGAAGGAGAGTTTCCGGTGGATCTGCGCATCGAGGTGGCCAATCGTCGCGGCGTGTTGGCAACCGTGGCTGCGACCATTGCCGAGACCCAGGCCAACATCGATAATGTGGATATGGAAGAGCGCGACGGTCTGCATACGGCACTGGACTTTACCATCTCGGTACATGATCGTAAGCATCTGGCTACCATCATGCGACACATTAAGGCGCTGGAGGATGTGGTACGAATACAGCGACGCAGCAAGGGTTAATATAGATTCAATAACAACGAGGAAGCGACATGGCGCGTGAGATCATTCATACCAACAAGGCCCCTCAGGCCATAGGTACCTACTCCCAGGCAGTAAAGACCGGTTCGACGGTTTATCTATCCGGTCAGATTCCTCTGGTCCCCGAGACCATGGAGTTGGTGGACGGTGATATGGAGGCGCAGATCCGTCGGGTCTTCGACAACCTTACGGCTGTGTGCGAAGCGGCGGGTGGCTCACTGACCGACATCGCCAAACTGAACATCTTTTTGACCGATCTGGGACACTTCCCGCTGGTTAATGAGGTGATGGCCAGCTACTTTGCTCAGCCCTATCCTGCTCGTGCCGCCATCGGTGTGGCCTCGCTGCCCAAGGGCTCGGCGGTGGAGATGGATGGGGTGATGGAGCTGAATAATTAAGCCGCTAAATTAAACCCAAGGTCACGGAAACTATCAGGGATGAAACCCGTAACGGCGATTAAAGGTGTCGGGCCACGCATGGCCCAGCGCCTGGAGAAACTGCACATCACGACGGTAGAGGATGTGCTGTTTCATCTGCCCCTGCGTTATGAGGATCGTACCCGCATTGTGCCCATTGGTAGCCTGCGCCCCGGTGAACATGGGGTAATCCAGGGCGAGGTGCAGCTCACTGAGATCAAGTTTGGCAAACGCCGCATGCTCCTCAGTCGCATCAGTGATGGCACCGGTTTTCTTACCCTGCGTTTCTTCTATTTCAATACAGCGCAAAAAGATTCGCTCAGCCGTGGTGTAACAGTGCGCTGTTTTGGCGAGGTGCGTTCCGGTGCCTCTAGCCTGGAGATGGTCCACCCGGAATATCGCCAGGTCAGTGAGGGGGCTGTGGCGTCGGTGGAAGAATCGCTTACTCCCATCTATCCGTCCACTGAGGGTGTCCACCAGCAGACCCTGCGCAAGCTGACGGATCAGGCCCTGGAGATGCTCGCCGAGACGGATCTAAGTGAGTTGTTGCCAGAGTCTCTGTTACAGGCACGGCATATGGCCTCGCTACAGGATGCCCTGCGTTACATTCATAGACCCCCCCCCGATGCTCCGGTGGCACAGATGGAGGCGGGCAGACACCCGCATCAGCAACGTCTGGCCTTTGAAGAGCTATTGGCGCAGCAACTGGGTCTACGGCGTTTGCGCCACAATATGGAACGCCATATGGCCCCGGCACTGGTCGGCAATGGTGAGCTGCGGACGCAGTTATTGGCGGCTTTACCGTTCTCCCTGACCGGGGCGCAGCAGCGGGTGGGAGCGGAGATCGCCGCTGATCTGGCCCTTGCCAATCCCATGCAACGTCTGGTACAGGGAGATGTTGGTTCGGGTAAGACCCTGGTGGCGGCATTGGCTGCACTGCAGGCCATTGAGGCCGGTTATCAGGTTGCACTAATGGCCCCCACCGAATTGCTGGCCGAGCAACATCTGCAAAATTTTTCTGCCTGGTTAACCCCGCTGAACGTCGAGATGGCTTGGCTTACTGGCAAGCTTAAGGGCAAGTCCCGTACTGCCATGCTGGAGACCATTACCAGTGGCCGGGCACGACTGGTGGTGGGCACCCACGCACTGTTTCAGGATGAGGTGAGTTTCGCCAAACTGGGACTGGTGATCATCGATGAGCAACACCGCTTTGGTGTGCACCAGCGCCTGGCGCTGCGCGAAAAGGGTGGCCACGATGGCCGTTACCCGCACCAACTGATCATGACCGCCACGCCCATCCCCCGCACCCTGGCCATGACCGCCTACGCCGATCTGGATGTCTCCGTGATCGATGAGCTACCACCCGGGCGCACCCCGGTGGAGACCATTGTCATCCCGGATAGCCGTCGCGATGAGGTGGTGGCAAGGGTAGGCAAGGCCTGTGCCGAAGGTCGCCAGGCCTATTGGGTCTGTACCCTGATAGACGAGTCGGACGTATTACAGTGCCAGGCGGCGGAAGATACGGCGGTGCTGCTGGCCGAGGCCCTGCCTCAGCTGAAGGTTGGTCTTGTGCATGGGCGCATGAAGGCTGTGGAGAAGGAGCAGGTTATGGCTGCCTTTAAGGCCGGTGATATCCATCTGCTGGTGGCCACCACGGTGATCGAGGTGGGAGTGGATGTGCCCAATGCCAGTTTGATGATCATGGAAAATGCTGAACGCCTGGGTTTGGCACAGTTGCACCAACTGCGTGGCCGGGTAGGCAGGGGCAGTGCCGCCAGCAGTTGTGTGTTGATGTATCACGGTCCACTGAGTGCCTTGGCCAAGCAGCGTCTAGCGGTGATGCGGGAGACCAATGACGGTTTTGTGGTGGCACAAAAGGATCTGGAGATACGTGGCCCTGGTGAGGTGCTGGGTACCCGTCAGACCGGTCTGATGCAGATGCGCATTGCAGATCTACAGCGCGATCAGGGCATGTTGCCCGAGGTCAGAGAGGCCGCAGAGTTGTTATTGCGTCAGCATCCACAACAGGTAGAAGCGCTGATACATCGATGGATCGGAGATCAACGTAGTCTTTACGGTGATGTTTAGTGCATTCGCGAATATGGATGTAGGAGTGCAATTTTCCCGCTGGATACATTACCCTATCGCCTTTGCCCACAATCCAAGACCCAGAGTCCACACTAAGAACAACGCGGAATGAATAAACGACAATTACAAAACGATGCCCGCTGGTTAAAGGAGAGTGATCTTAAGGTCCACTCATTGCCGCAACAGGTTGCCTGCTGGTTGCTGGATCGTGGCTCTCTTACCCAGCGCATGATCAAGTCCTGTGGCGGAAGGTTTCGCGTACAACTATTGAGCCAGTCCTGGCAGCGCCCCTTGCGCGAAGAATCGCTGATGCTGGGCATCGATCCGCATCAGTGGATACTAACCCGTCACGTGCTGCTGTTATGCGATGATGTCCCTTGGGTCTATGCGCGTACGGTGATCCCGCGCAAGACTCTGTCCGGGCATCATCGTCGCCTGGCGAATCTGGGTGAGCGTCCTCTGGGGGCTGTGCTGTTTGCTGACCGTCATATGTCCCGCGGTGAGGTGGAAGTGGCCCATTTGTATCCTCATCAGTCTCTGTACCGACAAATAGAACAGGCCAGTCCCTGTGCGGGGGAAACGCTATGGGGCAGACGCTCGCTGTTCCAGCTCTCCAACAAACCCTTATTGGTATATGAATGTTTTTTACCGCAGGTAGGTCGTTGTGATGAATAAACAACTAATAAAAGAACGTCTGTCGCTGTATGCCGTGTTGATGCGCCTGCATCGTCCTATCGGCATCTATCTGTTGTTATGGCCAACCTTATGGGCCCTGTGGTTTGCCTCTAAGGGCGAACCTAATATTCTGGTAGTGGTGGTGTTTGTCAGTGGTGTGGTGCTGATGCGTTCCGCCGGTTGCGTGATCAATGATTATGCCGACAGAAAGATCGACCCACATGTGGAGCGCACTCGCGAACGGCCCATCGCCGCAGGTTTGATCGCCCCAACCGAGGCGCTAAAGTTGTTTGCAGTTTTGGTGGTGGTGGCCTTCCTGCTGGTGTTGCTGATGAACGCGGTGACCATCTATTTATCCTTCGGTGCTCTGGCGCTGGCGGCGATCTATCCCTTTATGAAACGTTATACCTATCTGCCACAGGTGGTGTTGGGAGCGGCCTTTGCCTGGGCCATCCCCATGGCATATGCGGCACAAACAGGTTCGGTGCCTAAAGAGGCCTGGTTGTTGTATGTGATCACGGTATTGTGGACCACGGCCTACGACACCATGTATGGCATGGTGGATAGGGACGATGATCTGAAGATTGGGGTGAAATCCACAGCGATACTATTCGGTGATGCAGACAGACTAATGATTGGCCTGATGCAACTGGCTGCCATAGCCGGTCTGTTTTTATTGGGGAACCAATTGACCATGGGTGCGTTCTACTACATGGGTGTAACCATTGCCGTTGGCTTGTCTGTGTATCAACAATACCTGATCCGTGGACGTGATCGAGAAGCCTGCTTTCAGGCCTTTTTGAATAATCACTGGTTGGGCTTGGCGGTGTTTATCGGCATAGCCGCCGACTATTTGTTACAAATCCATTGAATTGTGAATTGCAGCATTGTGATGATGAATCTTGCTGTGTATAACTAGCATCAACAATCCCCATAGATCTTGATAAAAAGGTAAATGATTATGATGAAGCGTCTTTTAGTAGTACTAGCCATGGCGGCTATGGTCCCCATGCAGGCACAGGCCACAGGTGTTGAGTTGGGTTATGCCCAGTGGATGCAATCCAATTCCGGTGATATCGCTGGAAATCCTGTCGCTACTTCCACGGCCAACAGCGGTATGATCTGGGCCGAGCTGGAACATCCTGTTCCCGTGATTCCGAATCTGCGCTATAGCAGTTCAGACATTGCTATCGGGGATACTTCTAACAATCTGAACCTAAAGTTTAATGACCTGATTCTGTACTACAATCTGTGGGACACACTGGCTACCGTCGATGTAGGTTTCGGTATGCGCAGTATCAGTGGTAGTGCGACGGTTATCGATAATCCGAACAGCATTCCAGGTACACCTATCCCTGTTATGTTTGTCAATCTTGCAGGCAAGATCCCTGGTGTGGGGCTGACCGTCGGCTATCGCTATACTGGTCTGTCCTCTGGTTCAAAGGGCATCACCAGTACCGAGTTGTATGCAAACTATGCAATGGTTGCTGGTCTGGAAGCGACGGTCGGTATGCGTGATGAGAGTGTCAATTTTCCCGTATCCGATGGTGATATTTCCGCCAAATCCAGCGGTACCTTCATCGGCATTATGTATAAGTTCTAGACCGAACATTATCGGGGGATGTATCACACATCCCCCTTGTTTATGCCCGGCAACAAGTCCACACATCCACTCGCTTAATCCCCGCCTGTTTTAGTATGCGTGCCAGTTCATTCACCGTATGACCGGTGGTCACGACATCATCAATGATGGCAACGTGCTGGTACAACTTTGCATCACTGCAGAGTGAAAAGGCCCGCCGGATATTTTTCTTTCGCTCCTTGATAGATAGCTGACTTTGCTCATGGGTATGACGGGCACGCAGACATAGTTTTGTGTCAATAGGGAGCTGTAATTGTCGACCGATGGGGCGTGCCAACTCCAGAGCCTGGTTGTAACCACGGCTACGCATGCGCCTGGGGTGTAGGGGAACAGGGATCAACACCTGAGGCAGTGGTACCTCCAGCTGTTGCAATCTGTTTGCCATTAACTCGCCCAGGCTACGGGCGTACTCTAGTCCCTGCTGGAATTTGAGGCGGCAGATCATCTGCGCCATAGGCGGGGCATAGTGAAACAAAGGGATGGTGTGATCTACATAGGGAGGGTGTTGCAGGCATCGTCCGCATACGGTTTCATGGTGATCATCCAGAGGCAGGCCGCATTGCAGGCAGGCGTGGTGAACAACAGGAAGCAGTGCCCGACAGGGTTCACAAACGCCCCCCCTACAGCGCAGCTGTTGGCACAGAAGGCAGGGATGGGAAAATACAGATTGATTAAATTTTGTTCGTATGTAAACCATATCCATATGGCTCTGGTTGACTAAGGGCTTAGCGTTTATAATGGCACCAATCATTTTCTCAGGCTAAATAAGCATGTCCGAAGAGTCACCCAAGGCACCACGTATGGTTCCAGCCCGTAGTGCTCGATTTGCCGCCAAGGTGTTTAATTATGGCAACATAATTGCCATGTTGCTGCCTGTACCCTTAGGTATTTTGTGGGCGGGTGCCTCAATGCTGGTCTATGCCCTCAATCGCCACCACCCTAATGAGCGGGTGGGGCACTACACCCAACAGGCGGCCTATAGACTCTATAGCGTATTGGGCGTGGTGGTGGCAGCGGCAACCTTCTTTGGCACTGAGCCCATCTTATGGCTGGTTACCTGGGCCATTTGCGCCAGTATCCTGATCCCCTGGTCCATCATCGATCTTCGTCGTATAGGTCGTGAAGCGTGGACCGACACCGAAATCCCCGAGGCCCCTGCGGTCTACAAATAGAAGAGTATGACTATGCAAGAGATACGCCAGAACTGGCAACGGACCGAGATCGAGGCCCTGTTTGCCCTGCCCATGAACGACCTGCTGTTTCAGGCGCAGACCATGCACCGTAAATATTTCGATGCCAACGAGGTGCAGGTCAGCACTCTGCTGAGCATCAAGACCGGTGCCTGTCCCGAGGATTGTGGCTACTGCCCGCAGAGTGCCCGTTACGATACCGGTCTGGAGCGCGAGCGCCTGCTGCCGGTGGACGAGGTGATGGCTGCGGCCCGCGCTGCCAAGGAGGCCGGTTCCAGTCGTTTCTGCATGGGCGCCGCCTGGCGCAGCCCCAAGGACAAGGACCTGGAGCAGGTGGTGGATATGGTCAAGGGGGTTAAGGAGATGGGCATGGAGACCTGTCTGACCCTGGGCATGCTCAGTGACCAGCAGACCACGCGCCTGAAAGAGGCCGGTCTGGACTACTACAACCACAACCTGGACACCTCACCAGAGTTCTATGGCTCGGTGATCTCCACCCGTACCTATCAGGACCGTCTGGATACCCTGCAACGGGTACGTGATGCCGATATCAACGTCTGCAGTGGCGGCATCCTCGGCATGGGCGAGCAGCAAAGTGACCGTATCGGTCTGCTGCAACAGCTGGCCAATATGGAGAAGCACCCCGAATCCGTGCCGATCAATATGCTGGTACAGGTAGAGGGGACACCGCTGGCCGGCTCCGAGCAGATGGACCATCTGGAATTTGTCCGCGCCATTGCGGTGGCCCGTATCATGATGCCGGCCTCCTATGTGCGTCTCTCCGCCGGGCGTGAGGAGATGAGCGATGAACTGCAGGCGATGTGTTTCTTCGCCGGTGCCAACTCGGTCTTCTATGGCGAGAAGCTGCTGACCACCAGTAACCCCGGAGCCAATCATGACAAGGCGCTGTTCAAGCGCCTGGGTATCAACATCATGAACAGTGATGATGGTATGACCTCTGAGGTGAAGTCGGACTTTACCTACAAGGCCTGTAGCAGCGGCCATCACCACTAGCCCCTGGTGAAGGACCTGCAGCAGTTACTGGCGCAAAAGCGCCAGCAGCACCTCTATCGTCAACGCCGTGTCAGTGTCGGGCCGCAGGCCCCGCAGATGGTGGTGGATGGTCAGAGCGTGTTGAACTTTTGTAGTAACGACTACCTGGGTCTGGCCAACCACCCCGAGATGCTCGCCGCCTTTAAGCGCGGTGCCGATGCCTATGGTGTCGGCAGTGGCGCGGCGCATCTGGTCAATGGCCATAGTGCCGCCCACCATGCACTGGAGGAGGAGCTAGCAGCGTTTACCGGCCATCCCCGGGCACTGCTGTTTTCCACCGGCTATATGGCCAATCTCGGTACCGTTGCGGCGCTGATGCAGCGCGGTGATACGATCTTTTGGGACCGCCTCAACCATGCCTCACTGATCGACGCAGCTCTAGGTTCTGCGGCCGGCTTCAAGCGCTATGCGCACAACGACATCTCCGCGCTGGAGCGACAACTGCAGCAGGCCGATGCGGGCGACAAACTGATCCTCAGCGATGGTGTCTTCAGCATGGATGGTGATCTGGCGCCGCTGCCTCAGCTGGCGAAACTGGCCAGCCGTCATGGTGCCTGGCTGATGGTGGATGATGCCCATGGCTTTGGTGTGTTGGGTGCGCAGGGCCGGGGCAGCCTTGAACACTTCGGCCTGGAGGCCAGTGGGGTGCCGATCTATATGGCCACGCTGGGCAAGGGATTGGGGAGCTTCGGTGCCTTTGTGGCCGGGGATGAGGCCTTGATCGAATACCTGATCAACGAGGCCCGTACCTATATATATACCACCGCCCTGCCGCCGGCGGTGGCCGAGGCCAGTCGCACCGCGCTACGGCTAGTGCAGAGTGAGGGCTGGCGTCGTGAACACCTGCAGCAATTGATCCGGCGCTTCCGTCACGGTGCTGAACAGTTGGGCCTGCCCCTGATGGAGAGCCCTACCGCCATACAGCCGCTGTTGGTGGGTGATGCCGCCGTTGCTATCGCCGCCAGTCAGGCGCTGCTGGAGCGGGGATTCCTGATCACCGCGATCAGACCGCCGACGGTACCCAAAGGGACTGCACGTTTGCGTATTACTCTCTCGGCGGCCCACTCGGAGGCCGATGTGGATCGCCTGCTGACGGCACTGGCATCCATCCCCGAATTGAGTGTGGAGCCGCGGCCATGAGCCTGTTTGTCGAGGTGGAGGGGCAGGGACCGGATCTGGTGCTGCTGCATGGCTGGGGTCTGCATGGAGGAATCTTCGATGCCATCGCCCCGCAGCTGGCCGAATCCTTCACCCTGCATCGGGTGGACCTGCCCGGTCATGGCCGCAGTCCCAATCAGGTAGGTGAATACTCCCTGCAGACGGTGGCCGGGGCGGTGCTGGACTCGGTACCGGAGCAGGCCGATTGGCTGGGCTGGTCACTGGGTGGACGGGTTGCGATGCAGGCGGCCTTGATGGCATCACAGCGAATCACAAAATTAATCAGCATGGCGGCCTCGCCGCGTTTTCTTGCCGTGGAGCAGGAGGGTTGGCCCGGCGTAGCGCCGGAGGTACTGAAGGGTTTTGCCGCGGGCCTGGAAACCGATTATCGCAAGACCCTGCTACAGTTTCTTGCCATCCAGGCCATGGGTAGCGCGCGCGCCAAACAGGAAATCCGTATCCTGCGTGAGGGGCTGTTTGCCCATGGCGAACCGGTTCTGGAGGCCCTGCGTGGTGCCCTGGGTATCCTGCAAAGCGCTGATCTGCGTGAGCCGCTGAAAAACATTCAGTGCCCGACACTGTTTCTGGCGGGTGAACGCGATAGCCTGATGCCGGTACAGGCGGCACAGCTGGCGGCTAAAAAAATGGCGAATGCCAGGGTTGAGGTGATTGCTGGTGCCGGACATGCACCGTTTATCTCCCACCCGGATCAATTTCTACAAATCACCAGGCAGTTTTTACATGAGTGAAGTCTCAGAATATGGTATCGACAAACGGCTGATTAAGGCCTCGTTCGACCTCTCGGCTGCCCGCTACGACGAGGTGGCGGTGTTGCAGCGTGAGGTGGCGAAACGGCTGATCGAACGTCTGGATTACATCCGTTTTACACCAAAGCTCATACTCGATATCGGTGCCGGTACCGGTGGTAACAGCAAGGAACTGATGCAGGTCTATCCCAAGGCAAAGGTGATTAGCGCCGATCTCTCTACCGGTATGCTGGACTATGCCAAACGGCATGCCTCGCACTGGAAGCGTTGGAGTGGTCGTCAGCGTTTTATTGCCGCCGATATGGAACAGCTGCCCTTTGCCGATGCCAGCGTCGACATGGTGTTCTCCAGTCTTACGCTGCAGTGGTGTCAGGATCTGGAACAGGTGTTTCATGAATGTCGCCGGGTTCTGAAGCCGGGAGGCATGATGATGTACAGCACCCTGGGCCCGGATACTCTGAAGGAGTTACGTCAGAGTTGGCAACAGGCAGATGGCTATGTGCATGTGAATGCCTTTATGGATATGCACGATGTGGGCGATGCCATGGTGCGTGCGCAACTGGCAGAACCGGTCATGGATGTGGAGACGTACACACTTACCTATGAGGATGTAAATCAGTTGATGCGTGAGCTGAAGATCCTTGGTGCGCATAACATCAATGCGGGTCGTTCACATGGTCTGACAGGCAAGGGTGCATATCAACGTATGCGACAGGTATACGAAGGCTATCGCAGGGATGGTGTGTTGCCAGTGACCTATGAAGTGGTCAATGGCCATGCCTGGGCCCCGGAATCGGGTTTGCAGCAACAACAAGAGGGTGGTACTACCACCATCTCACTCAATCAAATGCGTATGGCAACACAGGGGAGTAAGTAGATGAAAGGTCTGTTCATTACTGGAACCGATACTGATGTGGGTAAGACCCATGTGGCTTGCGCCATTGTCGTTGCACTGAATAAACAAGGTCTGCGTACCTCGGTGATGAAGCCAGTGGCTAGTGGTTGTGTGCAAACATCAGATGGCTTGCGTAATAAGGATGCACTGAAGCTTATGTCTGTGGCGAGCGTAAAGCAGACGTATGAACAGGTTAATCCCTATGCCTTCGAGCCTGCCATCGCTCCACACCTTGCGGCTCAGCAGATAGGCATCGATATCCAGCTGGACGAAATTGAGAAGCAGTACTTTAAAACGGCGATCAATGCGGATGTCTGTGTAGTGGAGGGGGTCGGTGGTTGGATGGTGCCCTTGAACGACGAGGAGACAATGGCTGATCTGAATGTACGACTGCAGCTACCTATTATCCTTGTGGTAGGTATGAAGCTGGGTTGTATCAATCATGCCTTGTTGACCATAGAACAGATTGAACGTGAAGCCTTGCCTATCCTTGGCTGGGTGGCGAACCATGTTGATCCGAATATGCACCAAGCGCAGGAAAATATTCAGGCACTGGAACAGCGTATACCCTATCCATTGCTTGGTGTTATACCCAATAAAAAGAACACTAGCGCCGAAGATGTCTCCCTCTGTCTGCAAATTCCTGCCTTATAATTTTTTCTCTTTACTTGCTTTACCAAAATATAGACCTATGATTACTGTGTTTATTAATCTAATAAGCACAGTAAAACTGTGGAAAGAAAATAATTAAAATAGGTAATAGTAATATTCGAATACACTTTCATACTATCCACTTATCTTCTAATTATTAGATTTATTTTGCGGCTATGTCTTGCATGGGATAGCCTGCAAGCACTAATAAAAAAAGATCTTTTAAAAGATCGAAATATAAAAACAGATGGTAGGTAGAAGTCGCCATATGGAGTTCAAGGTGTACGGTGTATATAAAGAAACGGTAACCACTTTGTGGGAGATGCCGTCATGTCATTCATTTCGAACGCTCGCTATTACTGCGAGGGTTGTCTCTGTTTTTTCTCATTACACTCACCACCACTTTGTATGTTGCTCTTTTCATTTTGCTTGCCGTTTCCTGGTGGGCACTGCCGTTTTCCGGATGAATAATGTTGTTGCCAGATTTTGTTCTATATTGGGGTGTAAGTCGCGACAACAGCGGTTCTAAAGAATTACCAGCGGTGAAGAGGCGGTTGATGTCCTCCGCTTTATCGGTAGAAAAAAAGAAGCTTCATATACTCATTTGTAGGGTGTAGATAAAACTGTTGAAGCATGACCACTGGTATAGCCGCCATGTGAAGATGGATTCACATGGTGACGTGTAGAGGTAACTG
This sequence comes from Gammaproteobacteria bacterium, assembly GCA_029883105.1. Lineage (GTDB taxonomy): Bacteria > Pseudomonadota > Gammaproteobacteria > Thiohalospirales > Thiohalospiraceae > JABURT01. Next base: position 2,694 of record JAOUJT010000039.1, on the reverse strand, counting down.
CATACTCAGGTAATAAGGATAAGCGAGAGCTTAAGTCATCCCTTAACTAGGTGTGAAGTTACTAAACAGAAAAAGGTTTCGGCTGGGTTTTGTAGTACCGCCACGTTAGGAAATGTACGGATGCTAGCAACAACTGTACGGAAATTTAACCGTATCCAAAGCCAAGAGAGGATGGAGTATGGCAGGTAAAGCGATAAGAAAATGGGGGAGGCTGCTGGTTGGTCTTATCCTTACTGGGGGGGCAGGTTCTGCGTTAGCGGAGTACACGCTCAATTTGAGGGAAGGTGTTACCAATATAAGCAAGGATGTTTATGACTTGCATATGTTGGTTATGTGGATATGTACCATCGTCGGTATCATCGTCTTTGGAATCATTATCTATTCCCTGATCAATCACCGTAAATCGAAGGGTGCTGTCGCAGCAAACTTCCACGAAAACACCACCATCGAAGTAGTTTGGACGGCTATTCCGCTGATTATTTTGGTGGCCATTGCCGTTCCGGCAACCAAGACCCTGTTGGAGATGGAAGATACTTCCGGTTCGGATCTCAGTATCAAAGTCACCGCTATGCAGTGGAAATGGAAATACGACTATCTGGATAGCGGGGTTAACTTTATTAGTTCCCTGGATGCCAAGAGTAATGAGGCGCGTGCTTTAAACTCTGGTATCGATCCATACAGTGTTGAAAATTATCTACTTAATGTAGATAAGGCCGTTGTCATCCCTGTGGGTAAGAAGGTACGTTTTCTGTTTACCTCAGAAGATGTTATCCATGCCTGGTGGGTTCCGGATCTGGCTGTTAAGCGCGATGCCATACCTGGTTTCATCAACGAGTCCTGGACCAAGGTTGAAAAGCCCGGGGTCTACCGTGGTCAATGTGCCGAACTGTGTGGCAAGGACCATGGCTTTATGCCCATCGTTGTACATGCCGTTCCACAGGCTGACTACGACAAGTGGATAGCTGGTGAGAAGATGGCAATGGCAGAGACCGCTGCAGCTTCAAGCAAGACCATGAGCAAGGATGAGCTGATGGCTCGCGGTGAGAAGGCCTACAACTCTTCCTGTGCAGCGTGTCATATGGCAACTGGTACAGGTATCCCCGGTGTATTCCCCGCTATGGTTGGCAGCAAGATTGTCACTGGTCCGGTTGCAGAACATCTGGATATTGTTATTCATGGCAGCAAGAAGAACCCAGCCATGGGTGCCTTCGGTAAGCAGCTGAATGATCTGGATCTGGCCGCCATCATTACCTACGAGCGTAACGCCTGGGGTAATAATACGGGTGATGTAGTGCAACCTTCTGATGTGAAGGCCGCTCGCTAGGGCTTTTGGAGGTATAAAAAAATGAGTACGGATATGACACACGATGATCATCACGGTCCGGCGAAAGGAATCATGCGTTGGATCACGACAACTAACCACAAGGACATAGGAACCCTGTACCTGTGGTTCGCATTTATCATGTTTATGGTAGGTGGTGCTATGGCCATGGTCATACGTGCCGAGCTGTTCCAGCCCGGCATGCAGGTGGTAGAACCGCTGTTCTTTAACCAAATGACCACCATGCACGGACTTATCATGGTATTCGGTGCAGTAATGCCGGCCTTTGTAGGTCTGGCTAACTGGCTGTTACCAATGATGGTCGGCGCACCGGATATGGCTTTGCCTCGCATGAATAACTGGAGCTTCTGGATTCTGCCTTTCGCAGGTACCATGTTGATCTCCACCATGTTCATGGAAGGCGGCGGTCCTGCATTCGGCTGGACCTTCTATGCACCACTGTCCACGACCTTCGCAGCAGACAGTACCGACTTCTTTATCTTTGCGGTGCATCTGTTGGGTATCTCTTCCATCATGGGGGCGATAAACATCATCGCTACTATCCTGAATATGCGTGCCCCAGGCATGACCCTGATGAAGATGCCACTGTTTGTATGGACCTGGCTGATTACTGCCTTCCTGCTGATTGCCGTTATGCCGGTACTGGCAGGTGCAGTAACCATGATGCTGACCGATCGTAATTTCGGTACCAGCTTCTTTGATGCCGCCGGTGGTGGTGACCCCGTATTGTTCCAGCATGTGTTCTGGTTCTTCGGTCACCCTGAGGTGTACATCATGATCCTGCCTGCCTTTGGTGTGATTTCACATATCATTCCCACCTTTGCGCGCAAGCAGCTGTTTGGTTACAGCTCCATGGTGTATGCAGTAGCGGCTATCGCTTTCCTGTCATTCATCGTATGGGCACATCACATGTTCACCGTTGGTATGCCAGTTGCAGCCGAGCTGTACTATATGTATGCCACCGTCATGATTGCCATCCCCACCGCAGTGAAGGTTTTCAACTGGACGGCGACCATGTGGAAGGGTTCCATGACCTATGAAACCCCAATGCTGTGGGCGATAGGTTTTGTGTTCTGTTTCACCATCGGTGGCTTTACCGGTTTGATGTTAGGCGTAGCGCCAGTGGATTTTCAGTATCACGATACCTACTTCGTGGTTGCCCACTTCCACTATGTGCTGCTGACCGGTGCGGTATTCTCCATCATCGCCGCGGTCTATTTCTGGCTGCCTAAGTGGACCGGCAACATGTATGACGAGAAGTTGGGCAAGTGGCATTTCTGGTTGTCCATGGTCTCTTCCAACGTGCTGTTCTTCCCCATGCACTTCACCGGTCTGGCTGGTATGCCCCGCCG
>JAOUJT010000264.1 GCA_029883105.1 Gammaproteobacteria bacterium | reverse complement strand
ACAGCACACCGAGACTTCATACTCCGGCTGAAGACAATAAATCAACCACCCTAACTGAGCAGTTTTATTGCTCCGGCAACCAACGCTGCAACATCTCTGTTAGGGCATCTTTTTTAATCGGTTTGCTAATATAGTCGTCCATCCCCACCTGCATGCAACGGTCACGATCTCCCTGCATGGCATTGGCGGTCATCGCGACAATGGTGATATGTTCATTTTCACCTTCATGTTTACGTATAGTTTCCGTTGCATCAAAACCATCCATCACCGGCATATTACAATCCATAAATACCAAATCAAAATGCTCCTTGAGCAATATATCTACCGCCTCTTTGCCATCATTGACAACGCTGGTATCAAAACCGAATTTATTCAGCATGCCAACGGCAACCTTTTGATTGATGCTGTTGTCTTCTACCACAAGAATACGTTCCCTACGTACACCATTATGCACCTTTTCTGGCTCACTCTTGCGCACAGCTTGCTGTACATCCTTACTAAATGCGCCAAGGATACTATTAAACAAGATCGACTGACGTATGGGCTTGGTCATGTAACTGTCAAAAATACCCTTACCGGATCGATCGTCATCACTGATCTGATCCACCGAGGTAAGCATGATTAGATGCAAGTCATTATAACGTCCATCTTGTTTGATTCTTTCTGCCAACTCGCGCCCATCCATACCCGGCATCATCATATCCAACAGCACCATATCAAAGCGATGTTCGCTACCCACGTACTCATGCAACTTTTCCAGCGCATCAAATCCATCCACGGCACTGGCATGCTTTATGTCCCAGGCATCCAGTAAGAATTCCAGCACCTTACGATTGGTCTCGTTATCGTCAACGATCAATACACGCTTGTCATTTAAGGTTTCGTGACTGAATTGTACGCTTACGCCCTCACCTTTCTGCATGGGAATTTCAAACCAGAAAGTACTACCGACACCCAGTTCAGAATCCACACCGATACTCCCGCCCATCAACTCGACCAATTGACGTGATATGGTCAGCCCCAGACCGGTGCCACCAAAGCGTCTTGTGGTCGAGCCATCGGCCTGAGAAAAGGATTCAAAAATACTATCCCGTGCTTGTGCATCAATGCCGATACCGGTATCTCTTACCTCAAATCGCACGCCTATGTTGTCTTCATGTTCATCCATCTTAGACACATAGATCACCACTTCCCCGGTAGAGGTAAATTTGATCGCGTTTCCGACAAGGTTTGACAGTATCTGCCTCAACCGAGTGGGGTCGCCCTTCAGCCATTGAGTCAGATCCGGAGAGATAATGCTCGCTATCTCCATGCCTTTTTGATGTGCCGCTGAAGCCATTAACGCCGCGATATCCTCGACCAGATCTCGCAGATCCATGTCGATATATTCCAGCTCCAACTTGCCTGCCTCGATCTTGGAAAAATCGAGGATGTCGTTAAGCAGTGTCAGCAGACTTTCCCCTGATGAATAGGCGGTATCGACAAACTCTCTTTGTTCGTTGGTCATTTCCGTATAACGCATCAGCGTCAACATCCCCAGTAGACCATTCATCGGGGTACGGATCTCATGACTCATATTGGCAAGAAACTCAGACTTGGCTTTGGTCGCCGCCTCTGACTCTGCCAAGGCCCCGGTCAAGGCCTCCGATTTATCTTTTAACTCTTTGGTTCGTTCATTGATCGTCTGTTCCAGCGATCCATAGGCCTGTTGCAGTTCGTATTCAGCCCGGGTGCGGACTCGTATCTCATCCGCCAGACGGCTAATAATAGGATTGGTGAGGCCGAGGAACAGTGCGGCACCGATAATAATCATGACAATGCCAACAACAATACTGAGGATGGCAGCATTGATATATGGTGCGTGGATCTCATCCAGATCCAGCTTGGCGAGAACAACCAGAGGCATGGACCTAACCTTGGCGAAACCGTATGCCGCTATCTCGCCACGATAATCTGTGGCGATAGTACTGGATGTATCACCGTTGAAGGCACGTTTGATAATTTCATCCACATCCGATTCTGGACGGACAATGTTGTCCTCGGCTTCAGAACCAAACCGTAGATCAAATAAGTAATAGGCCCCACCGCCGTCAACCCATACATAACTAAGCTCACCGCTTTCACCGAAGTCGCGCATCTTCTCATGTGCTGATTTTACCTGACTTAAGGTCGCCCCTTGGGCCCCTGCAAGATGAGCATTCGTACTATGTATAGAATCAAACACGGCTACTGAGTCGATTAGGTCGGCCTGACTGTGAGCCAGACTTTGTAAGGTGTTTTTCTGCACTGACAGAGATTCTTTATAGATGGAGATAAAGGCGACCGAACCCACCACTGTGGTGATTACCACCATAATCAGGATCAACATGCCCATCTTCCGACGCGCACTGATCTGCGTTTTCTCTCCCGATAACATCAGGCCAATGCTGTTTACCACCAACACCACAGCAGTAATGCTTACCGCCATCATCACCACATCGGAGCGCAGATATTCACCATGGACATCGGCCGTTTCAGTATAAAATCTCATCGCCGCCATACCCGTATAATGCATTCCACAGATGGCCAAGCCCATTACCGCCGCACTGCCGAGCAGAAAACGATGAGATATCTTTCGCTCCTTATGACTGATAAACAGAGCGATGGATAAGGCCGCGCCCGAGGCGAATATGGCGATGACGATAGAGGCGGTGACAAGCCAGGCGCTATAGCGTACCTGCATCTCCATCTGCATCGCCGCCATGCCGGTATAATGCATGGCGCTAATACCCAGACCCATCAACACGCCGGCCACCAACAAACTGGGAACCGTGAGCTTGGTACGAATCTGATAAAACACCAAACTGGAAGCGATGATGGCAATGATCAGGGAAAGAATGGTGGTGCGAATGTCATAGCTGACATCCATAGATAAATGAAAGGCCAACATGCCGATGAAATGTGTAGACCAGATGCCGGCACCCATAATCGCTGCACCGGTTAATACGTATAGCGCTTGTTCCTTGCGCTCTACATTACGCATACGCATAACCACCCGTAATGCCGAGTAGGCTGTTAGGCACGCAACAAGATACGATACCAAAACCAACCAGGGTTCATAATGTCCATATACCTGTGTCAGCATAAAAGCCTCTTACAATTTGCATTAGGGTAAAACCAACTATAACCGCACTAATTACCATTAGTATTTCGTAGATCAGAGATTTAATAGATTCTTAACAATATAGGTGATATAGCGATACAGTCTGTCTGTGTATCGCTGACCAGTCTGAAATAAATTTACATCCAGGCATAAAAAAGCCCCGGTCAAATGCCGGGGCTTTAATCACACGGGTTCAAGCCAAATCTTATTCAACCCGCGTAAGCGTAGCCCCCCAATCAGGCAGGGTCACGGTTTTACCATTGGTACTGACAGAGGCAGTGATCGCCCCGGCAGGCTGGGTACAATCCAGGGCATCATCAAAGCCCCCCACACCATTCCGGATATGACTGGTGATGTCCAGGGTCGTACCATTGAAGGTATAGGTGCCTATCTCTTCTCTGGCGGTGACTCCGGTACAACTGGCCGTCGTATTATTGTTATTCGTCCACTGGAAATAGGTTCCGTCCGCATAGAAAACAATGACATCAGAGCTGGCAGGATCAAAATCTGCCGTAGCCCCAAGATGCCAGGCACCGACAATCGGCTTGGCCGTATCTTTGAGCTGGCTCTTCGCAACAGTAAATGCCGGATCGACGTTGAAGGTGATCTCAAGATCTGCCGCTCCGGTTGTGGCATTACCGCCTACAAACTGGCTGCTCAGTGTAAGCCCATCGTAAAACCCATAGGCACCGACATCATAATCCTTGGCTCCCATGGTTATGGTCTGTCCTGAAACGCTATAGTTGCCGATTTCTATATTGTCGGCAACATAACCAACGTCGCAGACAGTTAGTGTGGACGAGTTACACCACTGGAAGTATTTGCCATTGGGATAGAACACGATGACTTCAGGGTTCGTCACCAGGTCAAAAGCACCG
>JAOUJT010000038.1 GCA_029883105.1 Gammaproteobacteria bacterium | reverse complement strand
GGAGTAGCTTGTTAAGGCGAAAACAGATCTATGCCAGCTAGACCGAGGGGATGTGTATGACCTGACCGGTTCTAAGGCTGTCGTTCTTCAGTTCGTTGCTGTCGCGCAGTGTCTTCATCGAGACACGGTAACGACGAGAGATGGAATTGAGGGTCTCGCCAGCACGGATAACATGTGCCTGCTTGGGTGCGTTGCGCATTGCCAGCAAGGAACCCGGTGGAGGATTTTTGCTAAAATAACCACGTACACCGGTCATGACTGCGGTCGCCAATTTGGTCTGATGTTTACTGGTCTTCAATTTACGTTCTTCATCGGGATTAGAGATAAACGCCGTTTCCACCAGGATCGAGGGGACGTCTGGTGACTTCAATACCACAAAACCCGCCTGCTCTACACGATGCTTATGTACCTTACCAACACCCTTTAGTTCTGCAAGCACGTTTTGACCCACATCCAGACTGGCTTCAATGGAAGCGGTTTGCGACAGATCCAGTAAGACCGACGCCAACACCTCATCCTTGTCGTCCAGGCTCACACCACCGATCAGGTCGGCCGAGTTTTCACTCTCCGCCAACCAGCGGGCGGCTTCGGAGGTAGCACCCTCAGGAGAGAGGGCAAACACAGAGGAACCGCGTGCCTTATGATTCTTGAATGCATCGGCATGGATTGAGATCAATAGATCCGCTTTGGAGTCACGCACCTTGGTCACCCGATCTCGCAGGCTGATATAGTAATCACCAGTGCGTATCATTACCGCGCGCATACCCTCTTCCTTATCCACCAGAGCCTTCAGCTTGCGCGCAACCTGTAGCACCACATCCTTTTCACGTGTGCCCCGATAACCCAGGGCACCGGGGTCTTCACCGCCGTGCCCCGCATCGATGGCGATAACGATGTCACGACCACTATTTTTGTCACGCGCGGATTTTATCTCTACAGGTGATCTGTTACTGACCGTCTTGGTCGGGGCTATAGTCTCAGAACCCTTAAGGTCCACCACCAGACGGTGACCATAACGACTATTCGGTTTAAGGATAAAGGTGCTGGGAGTAACCCTACGATGCAGATCCAGTACCACACGGTAACCGTCCTTACCTCGGGCAGCACTGCGCATGCCTTTAAGCCAACTCTGATCGAGTTGTGAAGGCTCCAGCTTAAGGCCAGAGGCCTGGGTGTTTTTAAGATCAATGACCACGCGGTCAGGGTTGGAAAGGATAAAAAGTTTATGCTCAGCTTCGGCACTAATGTCGAAGACCATGCGCAGGCTATCGGGGGCTTGCCACATTCGCACACTGTCCACACGCACCGGTTCAGCGGCCTGCAGCGAAGCGGCAAAAATCAACAAAACGAATGTGGCAAGGGTGCGCATCATCTTAAAAGCCTGGTTATACCTGTCTATTGACTATTCTGCCTTGTGCTGATCATGGCTTCAAGGATTAAATTAACATAAATTACAATATGTTACAGTGTATACCTAAAAAACTTATCAATATTTAGCGCAAGCTTGCTGGAATATCAAGGTTTTTACCTGTGAAATCCGAAAGATGGAGCAGTATCTCATGCCCGAGCGGAGTCTTTGCGCGGCAACAGAGATCGCGCCCCTCTGGCAGATACTGGATCTCGATAATCAGATCGGCCTTAGGCAGGAAGCCCTCACCCTTCTCCGGCCACTCCAACAGACACAGACTGTGTGCATGGAAGTAATCACGTATGCCCATGTATTCCAGCTCTTCGGCATCACACAGACGGTAGAGATCGAAGTGATAGATCTCTCGTTTTCCAATGGTATAGGGTTCTACCAGGGTATAGGTCGGGCTCTTTACCGTACCCTGATGTCCCATTCCCCGCAGGATTCCACGCACCAGCGTGGTCTTGCCGGCACCAAGATCACCGTGTAGGTGGATCACCCCGCCATCATCAATGGCATGGGCCAGATCAGAACCAAAGGCCAGCATCGCGGCCTCATCGGGCAGACTTATGGAAAAAGTAGACAGAGACATTGGCTATGTAAGATTGGCCAGACGGCGAATATGGGGATAAAGATCACTGGCCAGCAGACCGCGCTCACCTTCTATGGCTGCGGCATCACCGGCGGCACCATGCAGGCAGGTACCCACCTGGGCCGCCTGCAAAGGATCCATGTTCTGCGCCTTGAGTCCGGCAATGATGCCGGTAAGCAGATCGCCCATGCCTCCACTGGCCATACCGGGATTGCCATCTGCACAGATATAGATGCGTTCGTTTTCTCCGATGATCAGCGTGCCGGCCCCCTTCAGGACGATTACACCACGATATTTTTTCTGTAGTTCACGAATGGCATGAAAACGGTCTGTTTCGATATCAGCCACGGAACAGTTCAGTAAACGTGCTGCCTCTCCTGGATGTGGGGTCAATATCCAGTTGCCACGAGCCAGGGGCTTGTTGGCCAAAAGATTCAACGCATCCGCATCCAGAATCAGAGGTTGCGGGGCGGCTAGTACCTGTTGCAGCAGCTGCTGACCCCATCCACCCTGACCCAGTCCCGGGCCGATGGCGATCACCGAGGCCTTCTGCAGCAGTGGTGCCAGCTCCTCTGTGGTCTCCACCCCGTGACACATCAATTCCGGTTGTTGATTACCCAGCAGTACCGCATGACGGGCACGACTGGCTACCGAGACTCGCCCGGCACCACTACGGGCAGCTGCGGTTGCAGCCATTTGTGCAGCCCCGCTCATACCATTGTCGCCACCAATCACCAGCACATGGCCGAATTGACCTTTGTGGGCCGAGCGACGTCGGGGTTTCAGGTGGTGCTGACGATCATGATGGTATTGCATCAAATACGCGGAGGGCACCAGGGTATCGTAGACCGCCCTGGGCACATCAAGATCCTCGAAGTTTACCGCCCCGGCGTACTCCGGTCCCTGGGCGGTAAACAAACCCTGTTTCAAACCGATATAGGTGATGGTGACCGAGGCGCGCACGGCAATGCCCATGGCTCGACCCACGTCCGGATGCAGACCAGAGGGGATATCGATGGCCAGCACCGCTACCTTACTGAGATTGATCGCCTCGATAGCAGAGTGCCAGTGGTCTTTTACTTCACCGTTGATGCCGATACCCAACAGGGCATCCACCACCACGTCGAAATCAAACAGCGACTGGCCTTCGTAGTTATGCAGTTCACAACCGATCTTTTGCATCACCTGCGAGGCGTTGAGAGCATCATCCTGCAGACGGCTGCGATCACCCACCTGGAAGACCGACACCTGCAGTCCCGCCTCATGTGCCGCGCGGGCCAGTACATAACCATCACCAGCATTATTGCCCACCCCACACATCACCGCGATGTTGCGGGCCTCGGGCCAGCATTGTTTGAGTAGTTGATAGGCCGACTTACCCGCATGGGCCATTAAAGTAGCACCGGGCATGTTGTGTTGCTCGATAGCGGTGCGCTCCAGGATCTTCACCTGCGAGCCACGATATAGGTTTGTTGGCAATGCTTGCATGTGGGTTATCATAACCCTATGGATCAACAACAGAAAGCCTCGCAGCTACCTTCTGAGGAAAGCCTCAAACAGAACATCCGTCTTTGGGGCCTGGAACTGGGTTTCCAACAGGTAGGATTCAGTGACATCCAACTGGGTGAGGCCGAGTCTCGTCTGCATGACTGGCTACAACAGGGTATGCACGGTGAGATGGGGTTTATGGCCAAACATGGCAGCAAACGTAGCCACCCTGCCGAGCTGGTTGAGGCGACCTGCTCGATTATCTCCGTGCGCATGGACTATATGCCCGAGGCCATGAACGGCGCTGCGCAACTGCTGGAACAGAGCGAAAGGGCCTATATCTCTCGCTATGCACTGGGACGTGACTACCACAAGCTGATGCGTAACCGTCTGCAAAAGCTCTATGAGCGTATTGCTGCCGAATACGGTCCCTTCGGTTATCGGGTCTTTGTGGACAGCGCACCAGTGCTGGAAAAGGCCATTGCAGAAAAGGCAGGGCTAGGCTGGATCGGTAAGCACTCCAACCTTATCCAGCAACAAAGTGGCTCCTGGTTCTTTCTCGGTGAGATCTACACCAATCTGCCACTGACAGCGGAACAAAAGAGCGACAACCACTGTGGTACCTGTAGCGCCTGTATGGATGCCTGTCCTACCGATGCCATCGTCGCGCCCTATGTGGTGGATGCACGTCGCTGCATCTCCTATCTCACCATCGAATTGCATGGGGCGATCCCCGTAGAGTTTCGCAAGGCCATGGGCAATCGCATCTACGGTTGTGATGACTGCCAGCTGGTCTGTCCCTGGAACCGCTTTGCCGAGCCGAGCCAGGAGGGAGATTTTCAGGCCCGGCATCATCTCGATGATGTCAGCCTCATTGAGCTGTTTGCCTGGAGTGAAGAACAATTCCTTCAGCGCCTGCAAGGCTCCCCCATCCGCCGCATCGGCCATGAACGCTGGCTGCGGAATATTGCCGTGGCCCTGGGTAATACAGTGGATAATAATCGGAGTGATACCCAGTCCAAAGAAGAGACGCTTGCGGCATTGCAATCCCGCGCCGAGCATCCATCTGCTCTGGTACGCGAACATGTGGCCTGGGCGCTGTTACAACATGGGGTACAAATCCCGTCAACAACATAACAAAAGGCAAGACAAACATGGCCAGGATACTGGGTGTGGGCATCGCCACACTGGATATCGTCAATGAGGTAGACCACTACCCTGCCGAGGATGAGGAGATGCGGGCCACGGCACAGCATGTGCGCCGAGGTGGTAACTGCACCAACACCCTTACCGTACTGTCCCAGTTGGGTCATGGATGTGACTGGTCCGGGGTATTGGCGGCGGAACCGGACGGTGGGCGCATCGTGACCGAGCTGGAGCAATTTAGCATCGGCCATCAGCACAGCCTGCTGCAGGCTGACGGCAAGGTACCCACCTCCTACATCACCCTTAACCGGGCCAATGGTTCACGCACTATTGTCCATTACCGTAACCTTCCCGAACTGCCGTACGAGGTCTTCGAGAGCATCGACCTGACCGACTACGACTGGATCCATTTTGAAGGGCGCAATATAGGTGAGACCAAAAGGATGATGCAGCGTTGCCGTGAACACTACCCCGATATCCCCCTCTCACTGGAGGCAGAAAAACCCCGCGAATCCATAGATGAGCTGTTTTCCCACGCCGATGTTATCCTCTATTCACGCGCCTATGCACAAGCCCTGGGTTATAAACGGGCGGAGGAGTTTCTTCTAGGCATGAACGAAAAGGTTCCGACCGCAACCCTCTACTGTGCCTGGGGTGCACAGGGTGGATACGGGCTAGTGGATGACAGCCTATTCCATCAGGCAGCCTTTGCTCCCGAGGTACTCGTCGATACCCTCGGTGCCGGTGACAGCTTTAATGCAGGCATCATCCACGCACAACTGCAACAACAGTCGCCACAGGAAGTACTACACTACGCCTGCCGCCTAGCCGGTTACAAGTGTGGCCGTAGCGGACTGGACATTCAGGCTTTTGAATAAATCGAAAAGAGGAAATGTGCAATGCGAAAAATAACTTTAGCCGCCACTGTTGTGATCTCGTTAGGCAGTAGTCTGAGCCTGGCAGATAGTCCGACAGTCACTACAAAAAGCCTGTCAATGCATCTGGCCAATCAACTGGCTGTGGCAGCGTCTGATACCTGCACCAAACAGGGTTACCAGGTAGCCGTCGCGGTGGTCGATCGCAGTGGCAACCTGCTGGCCTTTGCGCGCGACCCACTATCCGGTCACCACACTATCGCCGTCAGTCAGGGCAAGGCCTACACCGCAGCCACCTTCCAGAGCCGCACCCTCACCATGCAGGACAATCAACAACTGCGGGGGGCTCCAGGGGTCTTACTTATAGGCGGTGGGGTACCGATCCGCATCGGTGGGAATTTCTATGGTGCGGTTGGGGTGTCAGGAGCACCGGCGAAGAAGGTCACTGGTGATGTAGATGAGGGCTGTGCCAACGCAGGTATCGATGCCATCCGTGAAGCGGTGGAGTTTGCAGAATAACTAGCTGAGCGCCCCCCACTGTCTGCGCAGGCGTTGCCGGTGACTCTGCAACCACTGCAGAGCGATAATGGGGGCCGCAGAATTAATGCGCCCCTGTTCAAGTAGTCGCACGGCCTCATCATAGCTTGCACTACTAACGCGGATATCCTCATGTTCCTCATCCAGACCGTGGATACCCTCCGCCTGTGAGGCATCCACGCGCCCACAATAGAGGGATATACGTTCCGAGGTGCCACCGGGGCTAACCAGATATTCGGTAATAAACTCCAGCTCGGCCACTTCGCAGCCCATCTCCTCTTTCACCTCACGCCGCGCCACATCCAGGGCATCCTCACCCTCCTTATACATTCCGGCGACAAACTCCAGCAACCAGGGTCCACCCGGGGCAGACATGGCGCCGATACGAAACTGCTCCAGCAGGACGATCTTGTCCCGCAGCGGATCGTAGGGCATAACCACCACAGCATGGCCACGCTCGAACAACTCACGTGACATCACCTCACTCCAGCCACCAGCAAACAGACGATGGCGTAGACGGTATTGCTGCATCTGAAAGAAGCCCTGATAAACACATCGGTGCTCAAGCACCTCCACATCCAGTAGGGTAAATGTCGCTGTATTATCTTGCTGACTCATTCGCAAACACCGGGCCTTTGTTTTATGGTGTATTGAAAAGGCATCATCAAACCCCATACAAGTAGATAGACACACATTGAGGTACGGACAATAACACATGGCTGATAAAGAACCTCTGGAACCCGAATTCATCTACAGCGAAACCGACTCCACCGAACTGGAGATTGCTGCCAAGCTGTTGCCCACCCGCATCTATTTGCTGCCCCTGGCGGAACGGCCCTTCTTTCCGGCTCAAGCTATGCCGCTGGTACTGGATCATGATCCCTGGCTGAATACCATCGAACTGATAGAGGAAGCCCCTCAACAGGTGGTCGGTCTGGCACTGGTTGAGACCAGCGATCTGCAAAATGCCCGCCCTAGTGACTTTCATGAGATGGGTACCCTGGTACGCATGCACCATCCAGCCAGTGCCAAGGATAAGGTCCAGTTTATCGCTGAGGGTTTCCAGCGCTTTCGTATCAAACACTGGCTCTCCACCAAACCTCCCTTCGAGGTCTTGGTTGAGTATCCGGATGATGTCACGGTTAAGGAAAAAGAGAGTGACGAGGTCAAGGCCTACGCCATGGCCATCATCAATACCCTGAAAGAACTAATCCCCTTAAACCCTTTGTACAGCGAAGAGCTGCGCTTCTTCCTCGATCGCTTCAGCCCCAACGAACCGGCCATGCTGGCGGATTTTGCCGCCAGTCTCACCACCGCCTCGCCGCTGGATCTGCAAGAAATACTGGAAACCATCAACATCCGCAAGCGCATGGAAAAGGTATTGGTGTTGATCAAGAAAGAGATGGATGTGGCCAAGCTACAGGCACAGATCCGCAATCAGGTAGAAGAGAAGATGAGCGAGCAACAGCGCAAATTCTTCCTTCGTGAACAACTCAAAGAGATACAGAAAGAGCTTGGCATCGCCAAGGATGACCGTACCGCCGATGCAGATCGTTTCCGTGAGAGATTGGAGGCCCTAACCCTGCCAGCGGCCACTCAGGAACGCGTCGATGAAGAGATGGACAAGCTGGCGATCCTGGAAACCGGTTCACCGGAATATGGTGTCACCCGTAACTACCTGGACTGGATCACCGCCCTGCCCTGGGGGAGATTTTCCGAAGATATCCTCGATCTAAAACGGGCCAGAGAGATCCTCAATAGAGATCACGATGGCCTGGAAGATGTGAAGGAACGTATCATCGAATTCCTCGCCGTGGGTTCACTCAAAGGCGAAGTGGCCGGTTCCATCGTCCTGCTGGTGGGCCCGCCAGGTGTCGGTAAGACCTCCATCGGTCAATCCATCGCCCACGCCCTGGGACGCAAGTTCTACCGCTTCTCCGTCGGTGGTATGCGCGACGAGGCCGAGATCAAAGGCCACCGCCGTACCTACATCGGAGCCATGCCAGGCAAGTTCATCCAGGCACTGAAGGATGTGAATACCGCCAATCCTGTGATCATGCTGGATGAGGTGGACAAGATCGGTGCCTCCTATCAGGGCGACCCCGCCTCGGCCCTATTGGAGGTGCTGGACCCGGAACAGAACAGCGAATTCCTCGACCACTATCTGGATGTACGTTTCGATCTCTCCAAGGTGCTCTTCGTTTGTACCGCCAACCAACTGGACACCATCCCCAGCCCTCTGTTGGACCGCATGGAGATCATCCGCCTCTCTGGCTACATCGCCGAAGAGAAGATGACCATCGCCAAAAACCATCTATGGCCGAAACAACTGAAAAAGGCCGGCCTGAAAAAGAATCAGTTAAAGTTCGGTACCAAGGCCCTGCGTCACCTGATCGAAGGCTATGCCCGCGAGGCCGGGGTGCGTAATCTGGACAAACAACTGGGACGCATCATCCGCAAGGCCGTAGTGAAGATACTCGACGGCGCAGAGACACCCATCAGTGTCGACGTGGACGTACTGGAAAACTATCTGGGCAAGCCGGTATTCACCAACGAATCTCCACTGGACGGCATCGGCGTGGTCTCCGGCCTGGCCTGGACCTCCATGGGCGGTGCCACCCTCAGTATCGAGGCCACCCTAGTACATACAAAAAATCGCGGTTTCAAGCTCACCGGAAAACTGGGCGAGGTGATGCAGGAGTCCGCCGCCATCGCCTACAGCTATGTCTCCTCCCATCTGGCGGCATACAAGGGCGACCCAGACTTCTTCGACGAAGCCTATGTGCATCTGCATGTGCCGGAAGGGGCGACACCGAAGGACGGCCCCAGTGCCGGTGTCACCATGGGTACTGCCCTGCTATCGCTGGCACGCAAGCAGCAGATCCGCAAGGGCATCGCCATGACTGGTGAACTGACGCTAACGGGTCATGTGTTTCCGGTTGGGGGCATACGTGAAAAGGTCATCGCCGCACGAAGGGTAAATTTGAAAGAGCTATTGATCCCGGCAGAGAACCAGCGCGATTTTGATGAGTTGCCGGATCATATTAAGAAAGGGTTTAAGGTGCATTTTATTTCGCACTTTGATCAGGTGCCGGGGATTGTTTTTCCTAAACGGTAGTTGTTGTATTAGGGACGGTGGTGTATTTAACCCAGAGTTCGCAGAGACGCAGAGTGCGCAGAGAAGAACGAGATATAAATGCACCCAGGATGGAGTGGGATCAAACGGGCTTTTGTTATTCTACAGTAGGCGATGAATATTTTGTGCGCTATCGCGGATTTTATTTTAATGCGCTTATTTCGCCACTCATTCGGCACATCCATATAGTCGTACCTATGTGTACCACGGCAAAAAAACGTCCGTGTTTGTATCCCCTCTGAGTGCCGATAATACTTGTATGCCCACGGGTTCGTTTTATGTCTGTATTTTCTCCGGTACTCGGCAAGCGAACTTAAAACTCAAATATATTTATTATAGTCAGTCAGTTAATCACATTTCATTATGCTAGAAAGGACATGAAACGGAACATTCGATGTCGATTGGGTACTAATTCGACTAATATAAATAGCATCATTATTCTGGCTTTACCCTACTACCTCGGGACAATAAAGAAGGATCAATAAGTGAAAGCATCTGTATACATTGCAACAACCCTTGATGGCTTTATCGCCAGAGAAAACGGCGACCTCGATTGGTTGCCGGGAAGTGACGGAACCGTCGATGCGGATCTTGAGAATGAAGATTTTGATTATAACACCTTTATGGATTCCACCGACACCTTGGTGATGGGACGAAACACTTACGAAATGATTACCTCTTTTGGTCATTGGCCTTATGAAAATAAACGGGTGATTGTTTTGAGTAGCAGCTTAACTGAGGTAGAAAACTCGGCTGAACTAAAATCCTGCCCACCTGAAGACCTATATAATGAACTGGAAAGATCTGGTGCCAAGCATGTGTATATCGATGGTGGCAAGACCATTCAGGGTTTTCTGAGAGCAGGTTTGATTGATGAGATCACCATTACCAAAATACCCGTTCTTATTGGCACAGGTATTTCTCTATTCGGCCCACTTGAAAAAGATTGTCATTTAAACCATATAGAAACCAAGTCCTACAAAAATGGATTTGTTCAGAGCAAATACAATGCATTACGGCAACATGTTCTTTAATTATCGAAACTTTTAATCGAGAATAGCTATTGTAAAGTATTCACTATTAGTACATCCACCGCTCTTAATCCCCCTTCGACGCAGTCGAGAAGCGCAGGGACCAATCGGCAGGACTGCCGATTGGGACGACTATAGTCGCCCGGTTCGGGGTGAGGCACAGATAAGTGCCGAATCAATCCGTCAGGGAAAGTCGTGGGTGGCGCTTCTTTGCTTACTTTTATCATGCCCTTTGGGTATTTATGCCAAGTACCCAGAGGACATTGAAAAAAGTAAGTCGCCTGCGGTGCGACACGAATCGGCAAGACAGCCGATTCGCACGGCGATAGCCGTCCGTTAGGGTGAAGTACATGGACGTACTTCATGACGCCGTATCAAAATAAAATCATCACGAAATGATTCAATTAAAATATATAAACAAAACTCACACCACAGGAAAGACCATGCATTACCTCCTCTACTACCACTACATCCCTGACTACCTGCAACGCAGAGATGAGTTCAGAAAAGAACACCTGACCCTAGCCTGGAAATCCCACGAACGTGGTGAATTAATCCTTGGTGGTGTCATCGATGATCCGATTGATGGTGCGGTATTATTATTTAAGGCCGACTCACCCCAGCTCATAGAGACATTTGTCGAATCAGACCCGTATGTAAAAAATGGTCTGGTAACCGACTGGCGTATACGTCCATGGAACACAGTGGTAGGCGAAGACGCTACGACCCCTATCAGGGAATAGATAATCAACTGAGTAGAAAATATGCTAGCACAATTACTGAGAAAGACAGCCCATAGTGTCCCAGCAGGTGTATTACGCTGGTTTGCAAACCTGTGGTCACCATTTTTTGGCGCAGGGATCAAGATCACCTACATCAGTCCAGATTACCGGCTTATTCGCGTGCGGATGAAACTTCGCTGGTATAACAAGAACTATGTGGGCACCCATTTCGGTGGCTCCATGTACGCGATGACCGATCCCTTTTACATGCTCATGCTGATCAATATTCTCGGCCGTGACTATATCGTTTGGGACAAAGGCGCCAATATCGAGTTTTTAAAGCCTGGACGTAGCACCTTGTCGGTTACCTTTACCCTGGATGACGCACAAATAAAGGCGATCAAACACAAAGCTGACACTGAGGAAAAATATGTGTTTGAACTACCCGTTGAGGTTTTGGATGATGCCGGTAAAGTGGTTGCAAGGGTTAGCAAGAGCCTTTACGTGCGTAGTAAGTTAACAGCGAGAAATTAGCTAACGAGGTTTTTGTGGCAAAAAGGCCAGACGCCTATATTAAACATGATGGCAGAAATACACTGCTTGCGCATCGTTACAAAACAAAGTTTTTGACGACAGAAAAATAGACCTTCGACTCTTTGTTTGTGGTGATATCTTCATAAGAATACGTTACGACCAAAATATCGCGATTGAAGGCGAAGCGAAATCCCACGCTAAGGTCTTGTCCAAGAACCGTTGAACCGAATGTATGTCCATAATGAAGAGCCAGATCGATATTGTCGACAAGGGACAGACGTGTACCTAGATCCAGATAATGTGCGTCTCCTTCACCATAATAAAATTTTGCATAGGTGTGATTTTTACTAAGCCCGTAATAAAACTCATGGGATATAGGAGCAAAGCTAATGTCCGTATAAAAATATTCTACAGCACCAAAATCAAAGACAAGTCCATCATACCAATCCAATTCTGTTTTTATCCCGCCGTACAGATCTATTTCTGCTCCGCTGGCAACATTGGAGGCAAACAGGCCCGCATAATAGCCAGAATCCTTTGCTTGGAAAATTTGATACATTGATTGAATCGCGGGAATATCATTCGTTTGCGATAAACCTCTCAAGACGTAATTATCCGTTAACGAGAAGTTGAAACTCTGCTCCGCGGAAAAGATGCTGGTCAGCGGAAGAAACATTATGGCCATAATAAACATTATTCTTTTCATAGTATTACTTCCCGCTTACAGTCCTATGAGACTCAATTGTAACCTGTTAATACATTTCCTTTAAAACATTAGCACATTTATCATTCCTATCCTCGCTTCCACAAGTCCTATTACTAGATATAAGATCAACCCTATCACATAGATGTCATAACTAAAAAATCAGACAGGTTACTGACAATAATACCGTGCATCGTCGGCTTGCCATGCACCCTACTCCTAAACCTTTTGTTCTGTTGTAGCTCTTTCATGACTTTTCAGCCATATCCCAATAAAAGACTAGATGTTTTTATAAATAATCAATAGTAGTATGTATTATACGAAAATAATCACACATTACTGCTTCGGAGTCAGGCCAATTGATGGATAGTGTCAGCCCTTATGTCCTCATACCCTTTATTGCCTTTGTCGTAAATCTTATCTTAACGGTTTACATCGTCGCTCGTCGTCGCGAGGGTGAGGTATATATAGCCTACTTCCTCTTTTCCCTATCCCTGACCTGCTGGGCCTTGATAGATTTTGGTCTATGGACACACGTATTCGATGGATACTACACACCTATATTAAAGATAGGAGCCATCTTCTGGCATGCGGCACCCTTTGCCTTTCTGAATTTTGTTTACACCTTTATCAAACGTCGTCGCGACAAGTTGTATTGGTTATTCGCTTATACTGTCGCGGCAACACTGGTACTAACCATAACAACGGATCTGGTAATCACCGGCCCTCGCTTGCTCTCGATAGCCGTTATTGATTATCCTGGCCCTCTACACAATCTGGTTTCCTCTGTATCCGGGACTCTACCCTTCCTGACGGGACTGGTATTGTTGTTCCGTGCAATGCGAAATAGTCGTGATGTAAGTCGACGTCGGCTTATGGCTATGATCATAGGCGGAACTCTATTTGGCCTATGTCTGACCCTGCTAACCATGATAATTATTCCCGATGTACTGATGAACGAGTCGATCCTACCTATGCAGGATATAGCATTCCTGATGAACTCTATCGTAATTTTTATTGCTATAAGAAGATTCAACTTTCTTGAACTTCGTGTGGCAGATATTGCGGATGATCTATTCTCCAGAATGCGAGACGGCATCATTCTTCTGGAATCCAATGGTGATATAAAACACATCAACTATGCTGCAATAAAAATGCTTGGCCTTTCTAGTGAAGAGTTGAAGAATAAGAATTTCAGTCTGGGCCAATTCTTTGACAATGTGGAGGATGATAGGGATGAATTCAGTCATCAGGAATTTCACTTCGGCGAGGGAAATGAAAAGCGTTTTTTCGATGTCAGTAAAACACTAGCCATGAAGGTTAATGGAAAGTATGCCGGCATTATTACCATTCGGGATATTACCCACCATAAACAGCATGAGCTGGAGCTTATGCTAATGAACAGGGCTCTGGAGCAAACCAGGGATAAGGCCCTGAAAGCCAATCAGATGAAAAGTCAGTTCCTTGCCAATATGAGTCATGAGTTACGTACACCACTAAATGCCGTCATTGGTTATAGTGAGTTAATCTCTGAAGATGCTGGTGGTATTGAGATGACAAACATTGTTGACGATGCCAATCGAATCAATGCTGCAGGCAAACACCTATTGAGCTTGATCAACGATATTCTTGACCTGTCCAAAATAGAAGCAGGCAAAATGCAACCCTATATAGAGAAATTCAATATAAATGTTCTGGTCGAGGATATTACCGCTTTAGTGAAACCAATGATCGATAAAAATAATAATGAACTTCTGGTGGAGGATATCTCTGAGGAATTGTATATGGACTCAGATCATACCAAGGTACGCCAAATCATCTTTAATTTCCTCAGTAATGCGGGCAAATTTACCAAACATGGACAGATCAAGTTCACGATTA
Source organism: Gammaproteobacteria bacterium (assembly GCA_029883105.1). GTDB lineage: Bacteria > Pseudomonadota > Gammaproteobacteria > Thiohalospirales > Thiohalospiraceae > JABURT01. The sequence continues at coordinate 1,586 of JAOUJT010000038.1, read as the reverse complement.
GCTTACCTGATCAACACAGTATCCGTTTTTCCGTAGAAGATAACGGCATTGGTATCAAGCAGAGTAAATTGAGCCAACTGTTTGACGCTTTTACCCAGGCAGATGCTTCCACCACACGTAAATACGGTGGAACCGGCTTGGGACTGGCTATATGCAAACGCTATGCGGAGATGCTGGGAGGGGAACTTGATGTTAAAACCGAAGAGGGTGTGGGCTCGGAATTTTCGGTTTGCCTACCACTGTCTTATTATAATAAACACGAAAAATAATTCGCTTAAATACTTGTGAAAGAGATACGCTTATACTGACTAGTGGCTTAATACGTATCCGGCTATTTACCTAACCACTGTTAATAAGCATTTTTCTTCTCTTCCGCCCGGCCTTTGGTTTTATCCAGAGCTGCATTACGCTGTGTCAGCATCTCACTCCATCCCAGCGTATTCTCTTCAATGATCGATGCCAGCGCCGCCATATGATCATCTCGCTCATTCAGGCAAGGAATAAAGTCGTACTGCTCCCCACCCGCCTGAAGAAAATATCCCCGATTCTCTTCGCCGATCTCTTCCAGCGTTTCCAGACAGTCAGCACTAAAACCAGGCGTGACCACCGCCACATGCTTCACCCCCTCCGCCGCAAGTCCCTTCAGAGTTTGTTCCGTATAGGGTTGTATCCATTCAGCTTTACCGAAACGGGACTGAAAGGTAACCAGATACTCATCCTCACTCAAACCCAGTTTCTCCGCCAATAGACGACCTGTCTTGTGACAGTGGCACAGGTAGGGATCACCGTCCTGCTGAGTGACCCTGGGAATACCGTGAAAAGACATCAGTAGCTTTTCTGGCTGGCCGTTTTGTTTCATCTGCTCACGTACGCTGTTGGCCAGAGCCTCGATATATAGGGCATTGCCGTGGTATTGATTAATAAAGCGCAGTTCCGGAATCCAGCGCCAGCGACCAATGACTCGACTTACCGCCTCGAAGGTCGAGCCTGTGGTGGATGAGGCGTATTGCGGGTAGAGTGGCAACACCACTATACGGCGGGCGTTGGCAGCCTTTAGCTGCTCCAGTGCAGAGGCGATGGATGGCGAACCATAGCGCATCCCCAATACCACCTTCACCGGTACAGAAAAGGTCTCACTCAGTGACTGTTGCAGCCTCTGCTGTTGCCTCTTGCCGATCACCATAAGGGGTGAACCCTCATCGGTCCAGATCGACTGATAGGCACGCGCGGACTTGCTGGGACGAAAACGCAGGATGATGCCATGCAGGATCAATAACCAAAGCAAACGGGGGATCTCAACCACTCTGCGGTCAGAGAGGAACTCTTTAAGGTATTTACGCAAGCCTTTGCTGGTAGGGCTATCGGGGGTACCCAGATTGGTGATGAGGACACCCAGGGTCTCGGGCTGATCATGTTGAAAAATTTCTTCACCCTGGTAATTGAGCATACTTCTTCCCGCGTCTTTTTTAGTGTATTGGGAGTATACCTGCCATCAGGCTGGATGATAACCACAAACAAAAAAGGCCGCGATAAATATCGCGGCCTTTTTCAATATCGAAACAAACTGGGCTTAGGCGTTTTCTGTA
>JAOUJT010000263.1 GCA_029883105.1 Gammaproteobacteria bacterium | reverse complement strand
GAAAAATCGCCTTTCCGCCTGGCTTCGAAACCCGATATAACTCGGACAGTCCCTGTTTGGCATCCGGTACAGTACAAAATACAAATGTACTGATTGAACAGTCAAACAGGTTCTCTTCAAATTCAAGTTTCTGCACATCCATTTCATAAAAATTGACTTTACAGCCTTCGGGAATAGATTTACCAACAGCCCTCTGTAACATACCATGGCTGAAATCTATAGCCTGAACGTCTACACCTGAGGAATAATATGCAAGATTTTTTCCAGTCCCGACTCCAATCTCCAGCACATGACCCTCTGCCATACTCACCACTTCGCTACGAAGCTTGCGAAAGACCATGTACTCAATAGGAAATTCACAAAAATCAAAAAAATGGGCAATCCTTGAATACTTACGCGCAGTTTTATGACTCATCACTCTTTATCCTAGATACAAAAAACTCGCACCGTTCGGTGCGTCTCGATTACATATTCGATATTAGCCACTCAATACATCATAGTGATGTCGTAACATCATCAGCGGATGTGAAATCGTCAATACTGTCGCAATACTACCGATGGACACGGCCATTAACCAGGTATCAGTAGAAAAACCCAGCAGTCCAATTTGATAACGATAGATCATCACCACAGCTACGATCTGGATCAATGGTATTGATCCATAGAGCAGGGCTACCGTCATCCATGAGAATACCGTACGCCGCTGCAGGAAGGCCGGTACAGGATAAGCTCGCAGAGCCACAGTATGTGGCTTCAATTCCGATCTGCGCATGGTGGACAGAAACTCATCAAACGCATCAAACGCATCAAACAGGACATGAAACAATGCCAGCAGGATCAAAGACATAATTCTTTGTACTGACGAAGCGACAAGTGTCGTGACGTTCTCTCTACCCATTCACAACCATTTATGAGTGCTTTCACTGTGTAAGCCCCACTCCCTGTTTCAGTAGACAAAGAGTAATCGTCATAATACCTGGCCTTGGATGCATCCATTCCTCGACTAAAAAAAGCGTATCTATGTGCACACAACCCATTTGTGACACATCTCACCAAAGAGTGTTGAGTGTCACATACGTCAAAGTTTTTTCGCAAACCGCGCCAATAAAACACCCTATTTGGCAAGACATATCCCATGTTAAATATATGTTAATGGGGATAAATGTCGTCTTGCACTATATTCACAATCTCTTATATTGATATAGGTCATGCGATAAGTGATATTGAGGTGATAACATTGCAACATCTTAATTAAAGCCGCCTTTATTATTGGGCTTAATTAGGCTATTTGTTACTATCCATGAGTATCACATCGTACATGGCAAAGGGGTTGGTCTTGAAATTTTTTCCATTCGTTATCTTGATAGTATCTCTATTCTATACATCCGCACATGCCACACTGATCGTCGATAACAAACCCCTCGCCTGGAAGACGATCTTTCCTGAAGCGAACACCATAAGTGAATATACAGGAGAGCCTGCCACTGCAACGGTCTATCATGATAAAAAGGTATTAGGTTACCTGTTTCACACCATACAAATCTTTCCGATCCCGGCTTACTCTGGCAAGCCCATGGACATGCTGGTGGGTATAGACATCAAAGGCGATATAGTTGGCATTAAAGTGATTGAACATCATGAGCCCATCTTGCTGGTCGGGATCCCTGAATCGACACTGACCACCTTTGTTGACCAATACATCGGTAAACGTGTGGATGACCATATCAAGGTAGGCGCCGGTCAGCAAAGCGATAGTATTAATGTTGATGCTATCTCCGGTGCGACGGTGACGGTCATGGTCATGAATAGAGCCATTATGAGCTCTGCCCGTAAAGTTGCCATAGCGAAGGGGATCATCGCTGCACCATCTGTTTCTACACTCAGCTCCGCCACAGTACGCATGAATCATGATCGTGAAATCGACTGGGACGCTCTTATTGAAGCGGGTGCAATACATCGTATGCTACTCAACAGGGGTGAGGTAGATGATTCCTTCGCCAACACCGCTGCCGCTGAGGTAGACAAAGCAGGCTGGGGCGAAGGCAGAGATACCTTCATAGATTTGTATTACACCTACCTGAATATACCCACTATAGGTAAAAACCTTCTTGGTGATGCACAATATAATCACCTCATGTCAGAACTTAAACCCGGTGAGCATGCCATTGCCTTACTTGCTAATGGAATCTACTCATACCGTGGGTCTGGTTTTGTTCGCGGGGGAATCTTTGACCGTATTCTGCTTCGACAAGGTGATGATGAAATATCATTTCGTGATATGGACTATCTTCGTCTGAATGATGTCTATGCCCAAGGCATGCCAACATTTTCCGAGAAGGCAGTCTTTATTATTCGGCCGACAAATACTTTTGATCCGACTGAAGAATGGAATTTAGAGTTATTGGTTAAGCGCCAGACGGGTCCGCTGGACAGTGTTTTTTCCAGCTTTGCAGGAAAATATAAAATACCCGATGAGTACCTGTTGCTGCCATCCCGCATAGTGGACGAGAACGAACCTATCTGGCGTGCTGTATGGCGTGAGCGCAGCTTCCAGATCGCCATCTTGGTGGCCGGTCTCTCGGTACTAACCTTTATCATGATGTTCCAGGACTGGCTAGTAGGTTTCCCTCGTGCGCTTGTCTATTTACGTAACGGTTTTTTACTCTACACCGTATTTTTTATCGGCTGGTATCTACTCGGACAACTGTCGATCGTCAATGTATTTACCTTTACAACATCCATTACCACGCACAACTTTAGCTGGGATACCTTCCTCATTGACCCCACCATGTTTATCTTATGGGCATTTGTTGCTGTGATTCTGGTGATGTGGGGTCGTGGTGTCTATTGTGGCTGGTTGTGTCCCTTCGGTGCCATCCAAACATTGGTCAACGAGCTAGCACGAAAATTCAAGGTGCCACAATTTGAATTTCCACAGATCATACATGACCGACTTTGGGGCATTAAATATCTCATCCTTATGGCAATGTTTGGCGTATCTCTGGAATCCCTCGCCACCGCAGAACGTTATGCAGAGATTGAACCATTTAAAACCGCCATCACACTACGTTTTGATCGCGAACTGCCCTTCGTCCTCTATGCATTGGGTTTAATCGCTATCTCTGTCTTCAATAGTAAATTCTACTGTAAGTACATTTGCCCGCTCGGTGCCGCATTGGCAGTACCAGCAAAGCTGAGTTTGGTTAATTGGCTCAGACGTCGCCGTGAATGCGGAAATCCATGTCAGATCTGCGCTGCCGAATGTGAGATACAGGCCATTAGCAGCCGCGGAGAGATTCAGATCAATGAGTGTCACTATTGTCTCGATTGCCAGGTCACCTATTGGGATGAACATAGGTGCCCACCTTTGGTTAAACGTAACAAACAACTGAATGATGCAGCCGCACGAAAACGAGAAAAAGGTCAAACATCAGCAGTAGAAACCGTTATCAAGAAGATGTAATTCATTTAGGAATTCAATTTAAAATGAACAGCTAAATGAAACCACTAGTAGTTAAGCAAAGACAAACAACAGGAGTAGGAGAAATATTATGAATGATGAAGTAGATAACAAAGGTATTACACGTCGCGGCTTCCTCAATGCCACCGCATTTGCCGGCGCAGCTGGGGTAGGTCTAAGCAGTGGCTTGTTAGGTGGTTGTTCCACAGGGTCCCAGGAAGAGCATGAAGGCTTCGTTGGTCCTGGAGAACTGGATGAATATTACGGTTTCTGGAGTGGTGGTCACTCCGGTGAGGTACGTGTATTAGGTCTGCCATCGATGCGTGAACTGATGCGCATACCGGTATTTAATATCGACAGCGCCACTGGCTGGGGCATTTCCAATGAAAGCAAGGAGATAATGAAAGGTGGCGGTGGGCCCTACCTCAATGGCGATGCTCATCATCCCCACATGAGCATGACCGATGGTCGCTATGATGGTAAGTATGTATTCATCAATGATAAGGCCAACACTCGCGTCGCACGCATACGCTGCGATATTATGAAGACCGACAAGATTGTCAGCATCCCTAACGTATCG
>JAOUJT010000262.1 GCA_029883105.1 Gammaproteobacteria bacterium | reverse complement strand
CCACCACGCAATACCGCGGCGGCTGAATTGGATGTCCCCAGATCGATACCGATAATGGCCATCTCTGCACTCCTTATTATTGATTCTGTATGTCAATTAAAGACCATTCTAGTGTCCAAACAAGCCGATATGTATGCGCAGGATCAAGAATGGCAGGAGATGAAAGTGTGAACCGGCAGGGAGTGACAGCCGCTAATGACTGTCTATCTGCGGGGAAACAGACAGGGGATGGTCGCCCTGTAGCACGATACCATCCCGGTTCTTATTTAGTGTTACACAAACGAAAAGGTTACTGCGCCCGGTTGTTGTGTATTGATGTCACCAAGGTGAGCCCGTTTAAAGAGGCATGATGAACTCGATACCGTAACTCTCGTAGTTACCGTCCGGGATGGTATATCCACTCAGTACACTGGTCTTTTTATAGATGCCGATCGCATTCTGATTGCCGAGATTCATGCGTAGTCCATAACCATATTGCACATCTACCTTTGGAGAAATCTCTCCATCACTAAAGAGAAAGGCTCCGGCCTCCAGTAAATCGAAACCGGCGTTAACATAGGGTGAAAAGGTCGCATTCGGGATTAGGGCCAGCCTGAAGTGTCCGTATCCGGTCATGAATCTCTGGCCATAGACGTTGACAGCTTCCAGACTTACGCTCAGATACATACCGCAGACAGAGGGATCAGGGCACTTGTTTTCACTCTCTGTACGCACACCGGAGCTGTAATAATTATTGCTATCCTCTTCATAGAAGAGATGGATGTTATCTACCGCATAGGCACTATTGCTGATCAACAACAGGGTGATACTAATCAGGGCGAATCGCATATTCATTTCCTGTAGTTGCATAGGTTGTTTATTAGGATCATAAGGGCATTATGATCACTTCGACGCAAAAAAGGGAGCACCGATTTTAATCGGGCTCCCTTTAATGTTTTCAATCCTGATTTTTCGGGCGGTTACAGCTCAAACTCAGGCAGTTTTTTCTCTACTGCAACATTCTTTAATGTTACGTACTGAGGCAGTCCTTTTTTGTATTTTGGATAGTCCTCGCCCTGGATTAGCGGGTAGAGGTAGGCCTTGCACTTCTTGGTAATGCCAAAGCCATCCTTGCTGATAAAGTTTTTCGGCATGAACTTCTCGACGTTGGCGACCTTAGACAGTGGGGCCATACCAATCTTGTATTTATACGGTTCGTCGGAAATACGATCCACGGTAGGCATCACAGAGTTCTCACCCTGTATCGCCAGCTGTACCGCTTTCTTGCCCAGCTCATAGGCCTGCTTGACGTCGGTCTTGGAGGCGATATGACGTGCGGCACGTTGCAGGTAGTCGGCGACAGCCCAATGGAATTTATGGCCCAGGGCTTCCTTGATCATGTTCGCAACCACCGGCGCGGCACCGCCCAGCTGAGCGTGACCGAAGGCATCGCGGCTGCCCTGTTCGGCGAGGAACTTACCGTCAGGGTAGTGACAGCCCTCGGATACGACGATGGTACAGAAGCCATGCTCCTTTACCTTTGCATCCACGGCGGCGATGAATTTCTCTTTATTGAACTCCACCTCGGGGAAGAGGATCAGTACCGGAATGCCCTGGTCTTCTACCAGACCACCGGCAGCGGCGATCCAGCCAGCATGACGACCCATTACCTCGACAACAAAAACCTTGGTCGAGGTCTTGGCCATGGAGCGCACATCGAACGAGGCTTCCAGGGTAGAGACCGCGATGTACTTGGCTACAGAACCGAAACCGGGACAGTTGTCGGTGATAGGCAGATCATTATCCACAGTCTTGGGTACATGGATGGCCTGGATGGGGTAGCCCATCTTCTTCGACAGCTGGGATACCTTGTAACAGGTATCGGCGGAGTCACCACCACCGTTGTAGAAGAAATAGCCGATGTTGTGCGCCTTGAATACCTCGATCAGACGTTCGTATTCACGCTTGTTGGCTTCCAGGCTCTTGAGTTTAAAGCGGCAGGAACCAAAGGCACCGGAAGGGGTAGAACGCAGGGCGGCGATGGCAGAGGTAGTCTCCTTACTGGTATCGATGAGATCCTCTGTGAGTGCGCCGATGATGCCGTTGCGACCCGCATAGACCTTGCCGATCTTGCCCTTATTTGCGCGAGCGGTCTCGATCACACCGCAGGCCGAAGCGTTGATTACCGCCGTGACCCCTCCGGATTGTGCATAAAAGGCATTTTTTATCTCTTTCTTTGCAGCCATCTTCCTACTCTCCTTCCCAATTCTAAATTCTTGTTTGGCTAAGCTGATTTTTTCCTCCGCTTGGCCTCGTGAACAGTGTGTACCCGTAATAGGGTCGTCATTCAATTATCGCCTCGGACATCACCTCCGACCACGATAATGGTCTCACTGGTTGCAACAACATCCACCAGTAAGATGTCCGCCGTAACAGACTGTAATTAGGTATTTGCATATACCCATGGTACAGCTCAGGTATGGAACCGAGAGTGACTTGAACTGTAGCAGGCAACTTTTCTCTACTTCATCCGGCATAGACAAGAGCGAAGCGGAAAAAGTGTTTTTTCAATTGTGCGTACAGACGCACTTTTATTTATAAATGGATATTGGAACAATGGGCTCTAAAGCGAAACCCCATACATATTAATGACTCAATCAGTTTGTCTAATGATATATCATGTGTGAAGAGGTTATAAGAATATTAATAAACCATGAAATGGGGTTTTGAAATTTTAAGCGCGACAATATGATGTATATCTCGTGCAGGAGGATACGGAAGTAACCTTTGCTAGATATAGTGTAGATACTCCGCCGGGCTGTAGAGTGGATTTATCTTGCCCGATGGAGGCCGTCTCTATGGCTGTAGGTGCTGCAACGGCACGAAGATGAGCCGGATTGCCAAGCGACTCGATGGTCTCAACTACAAGGACAAGGTGGCCGATGCGCAGAACTGGCTCAAGCAGTTAGGTAACCCCTAAAGCATCAGTGTCTCGGTCCTGGAAGGGCGTGCAGGTATAGACTGGGGGGTCTATGGGGTGCCGGAGACCTTTATCATCGATAAGGCTGGCGTCGTTCGTTATAAACATACCGGTCCGGTCAGTCCGCAAGACCTGCAACAGATCATCCTGCCGAAGATACGTCAGCGGAAAGGAGAAGGGGCATGAAACAGTACGCATCAATCCTTGTCCTGCTACTGACAGTCACCAGCGGTGTCTGGGCGGGCAGCATGGATGAGTGCAGCTTCAATAACCAGCAACAGGAACAACAGTACAAAAAACCGGTCAAGGAGTTGCGTTGCCTTGTGTGCCAGAATCAGAATCTGGCCGATTCCAATGCCGAATTGGCGCAAGACCTGCGTAACGAGATATACGGCATGATCAAGAAGGGTATGGACGACAAACAGAGCGCCACAGACTTCAAGCCGGATGCTGCCGAGCAGACTCGTCTGCAAGAATTGTTAAGAATAATGATAAGGAACCCCGTCCATGATCAGTTTTGTCTTAATCGTTGTTGCCATGCTGGGCGTGGCAATTCTTGTTTTGCATCCGGCCTTACTGGGCAAAGGCAAGCTTAGAGATACAGACCGAATCCAACAGATGTGTTGATTGCCAAAGAGCAGATCGCAGCACTGGAAAAGGATCTGGCGGAGGCGGTTATTACACAAGCACAGTTTGCCGAACAAAAGGCAGAGATAGAACGCAATCTGTTGAGTGATGTAGACGAAACAGAAACAGTAGCCAGATCTTCTATTAGTGGTCGTGGCCGACTCTGGGCCGCCTCGCTAGTGGGGATCTTTATCATCATGGCTTCTACCGGTCTCTATCTGCAACTGGGTACACCAGAGGTGATGCAGCTGGCCGATGAGGGCAAGACGAATGTCCACGCCAGCAAGCCCTCTGCTTCCTAGGGCAGTGCAGGGCCGATGGATATGGAGCAGAGCATTAACAAGTTAAAGGCAAGGCTGTTTGATAATCCCGATGCCCTGGCCCTGTCCAATGGCGGTAAGCTTTCCGGTAAGCCGTTTGAGCTGGTACAGCAGGCGCTGACACTGGAACCCAATAACACCACCGGTCTGAGA
>JAOUJT010000037.1 GCA_029883105.1 Gammaproteobacteria bacterium | reverse complement strand
CAGAACCACCACCACGCAGTGTTCGCGCCTCGGCTGCAGCAGTGCGTACACTGTTATAGGTATCACGACTACGAGAAACCACTTCCTCCAGCTCTGCCCTGCTCTGCATGACAGGCTCGATGATTAGAGTGTAGATCAGCAACAGGCCAACCAGCCCTGCCATGGTGAACAGCAATAAACGCTCCCGAGGTGTTCGCTGTTGCAGATACTCGTTAATCATTTTCGCCCTCCACTGATCTCAAGTCGGGCAGAGACTAATTTGTCCTTCTTTTTCGCAGACAACACCTTAACCTCGATACCGCTCTGTTTTGCCAGAGCCTGCTCGTAACTGTTTACGGATTGCAAGTCGGGAAGTTGTAGCGAAATGGTCATACGCTGATTACGGTAGTTGAGTTCCTGCAGATTGACATTTTGCGCCTGTGAAGCCAGACCAATGGCGGAGATCAGGCGATGATACTGACTCTCACCTGCCTGTGCACGCAATTGACGCAAGGCGGCATTCACCTGATTTAGTGGTTGACGTATGGTTTTTATCTCCGGAAATCCATTATGTATTTCCATTTCGATCTGTTCATCCAACCAGCCAAGCTCACGGGATAGCTGCCAATAACTCAGGGTATAGGAAAACAACTGCAACAATAGCAAACCCAATAGCAGACCGGCGGCCAAACGCCAACGGCCCAGTTGGCGATCAAACTGAGCTTTCGGTTTGAGACTACCCTGCAAAAGATTGAGCGGCGGTAACGTCGCATAATTCTCGTGGCATAACTGGAACAGATCGGCGCTCAGCTCCTGCCAGGATTCCGGATCGTCACTGGCCAGCTGTTGCTTCAGTACAGATAATTGATCTGTGTAGGATGCTATATCTTCACCATACACAACATAGCGTTCAGGTACCGCCTTAGAATCGGCAAGCAACGAAGCCATCAGCAATTCCACATTCTCCCACTCGGCGAAAAAGCCCTCATACTGAGAGGTACGTACCCGCACACCGCTCTCGTCTACATACAGACTCCATTGAGCCTCTGCCAGGGGAAGGCAAAGGGTATCAGGGACCATAACGCCAGGACGGATTGATGCCGCATCAAATGGGCTCAACCAGGATTGCAGCATCGCAAAGGGAAAAATCGTCACCGGCAGATGCCCGCCACTGTCTCTCTGCCCCAAAGCAAAATGGTATTCATCCAAGGGACCGAGAAGATTGTCTTCCAACAGATAGGGAACCGCCTGGCGTAATCTTGCCAACGAAGTCTTGGGAACCACAGGGCGATAACAGAGCATATCTTTGGCGGGAACAATCACCACCACCTGGCGCCCCTGGGTAAAGTGGGCCATGTCTTGCAGGCCACCACGGTAGATCCCTGCGGCAGGCTTGCCACTGCCATCAACCACCTGGCACTGAACCGGTTCTTCACCTTCATATTGTATAAATAATCGTTCGCGCACTTAATAGCTTCCCTGAGCCCGAAAATGTGTTGTTATTTTTTTGCTGCCACTGTTACGTTCAAACAGTGAGTAGACTACCATATCTGAGCGGCTAAATGATGTATCCGTCTGGAGCAGAAAGTAGCTGCTGACGACACCATAGCGGGTTTTAATATCTGTCTTCACTGTCGCTGGGAGCAAGCTATTAAGTGATGGCCCGTTAAGCATATCATCGACGCTGGCAAAACCATCCTTCGTCACCAATCCCTGTTGAGGTTTATCCCGCTCCTGCACTATGGCCTCAGCGACTGCCTGGCTTATCGCTGGAGCCATACTCATCAACACCGGTATCTCGGCAAAATTCACATTGATCTTGCTGTTTGAAACAGGCAGCGCACAAACGTATGGCCCCAGTTTGGAGAATATCTCGGCGTCATAACCCTTCACCGCCAACAATTCACTGCTACTAACAAATGGTTGATTAGCAATGGCGTAAGGCGGTTCAAGACGTGCGTAATGATCACTCTCAGCCCCATGAGGAAACGTCAAATTGCTGTCTTTATCCAGCCAGTCGACCGTCGCATCTGCCAGTCCGCTATCCAGTTCCAAGGCAGCCAGTAGACGTTTGTATCGTTCGATGTCCACGGGCTGTGGGTTACCTGCTGCATCGACGAGATTATTCAGATTAAAACAACCACTTCTATCAGTAATACTGCCACTGATAAAGCCACCGTCCACCTCAAAGGGAGGTATGACCGTGGTCCAGTCTTCCTGTTTATGATCAGTGGTGTTGGTATCTTCCAAGAGGATACGTTTGGCCCAACCTTCGGCCCACTCTGCAAACATATAGGCCTGGTAGCGTTCGGTCATATTGCTGGAACGACGGGCATCCACCACCTGTTGTTCGGTCATGGCAAACACCATAAGGATGATAATCGCCGAGATCAGGATCACGGTAATCAATGCCACACCTGTTTGCCGGGGAAACATTTAACTGCCCACCAATTTAATCAAGCGCCGTATCTCACCCCAACCCTTGATGCGCAGTGTCATCTCCACAGCCATGGGTAAGGGCTCCAGTGCCTGTCCCGTCGGTCCAGCTTGTGGCCAGCTTTGCTGCCACTGTCGATGGCTATCCAGCATACGTAAAGACCAGGATTCCACATTCTCCAATAAAACAGCCTGTTGCGGTTCTTCGCCCTGCAAGCTATCAAGATGCGGCCAGCTCATGCGATACAATCTGCCCTCCTTCAAAACATAGGCCGTGCGTTGCAGGTGACCTCGTGGGCGGCCTAAGGGATTGGACCTTCCGATATGGGTTAAGCGTAGAGTCGGCGGCTCTAACGAAGAGTACTCCATGGCCTGCTCCACACTCTGCCCATTGTTGGAGCCACGATTCACTGCCTGTTGCAGATCCCTTTCTATATGTAAAAGGCTTATCTGGATGCGCCTAAGTGCCTTGGCCTGTGCCTCACCTATACGTTTTTGCTTAATGGAATTATCCAGAGCGGCATAGGCGGTTAGGGATAATAGAGCAAAGATGGAGATCGCAACCAACAGCTCCAAGAGGGTAAAACCACGAGTGTGTTGCAAGGCCTTCTGCATCATTTCTTCTCTATGGAGCCGACATAACTAACCAGGGGATTTTTTGCCTCAGCCGTCTTACGTACCTCCACATCGATACGCCTTACCACCGGATCTTCGGTATTGGATATCTTCACGGTCCAGGCCCACTCATGTCCGGCCATCTTCTCCTTGCCCTGTTTCTTCATCGGTCCAGGCCAGGGTGTCTTTAATTGCCACTCAACGACTTGATTCCGTGCCACCCAGCCAGCCAGCGTCTTCTCTTTAAGCAGTGCGCCGTTGCGTCCATATTGACTCATACCATCAAACAGTGTGCCGATCATAATGGCAAGGAAGGCCATCGCCACCAGTACCTCCAGCAAGGTAAAACCTCTGTCGGAACTCATTGACTGCTGCCTTGAGGATCAAACATCTCTGTCCCCCCCATAAAATTGCTGCGCATGGAATAACGTCTACCATCCATGGCCGCTACCGACAGTTCAAACGGACTGACCTCGCCACTGGAAAGGATCAAGACCATGGCCTCTGAGACACTTTTATCATCCGCCATGGGGGTACTGCCATCGAGTACCTCAACATAGAAACGCATTTTTTTCGGTAAGGTGTATTTTTTAAATACCCGGTCCTCTTCAATCACCTCCCACTTACCCTGCTGCAACTGTAAAAAACTGTAACTGTCGTATTCAAAGCGCATGGCCAATTCAAGATTTTTCAGCACCGCCTCTTCCTGCGCCGCTTCCAGATAGGCGGTGACACGCTTTACCTCTTCCACCATGCTGGCATGTATATCTCCACGCTGCATAGAGATGATGGCAAAACTGAACAGGCCCCCGATGATCACCAGGACAACCATTATTTCGAGCAGGGAGAACCCGGCGATGTGATGGTTCTGGCGCGCAGACATGATCCTAACTACAGATCCCAGTTACCGATGTCGGCATTCACACCTTCACCACCCAGACGCTTGTCTCTGCCCAAGGTGTAGATGTCGAATGCGCCATGAGTGCCAGGATAGAGGTATTGATAGTCGTTACCCCAGGGGTCCTTGGGTAACTTGTCCATATACCCCTGCCAGTTTGCGGCCTCCGGTTCACCACTGGGTTGCTCCACCAGAGCCTGCAGTCCCTGTTCGGTGCTGGGATAGTCGTAGTTATCGTTGCGGTAAAACTGCAGGGCACTTTCGATGGCCTTAATGTTGTGCTTCGCCTGCACCAGACGCGCCTGATCCGGTTTATCAAATATCTTTGGCACCACAAAGGTCAGCAGTATGGCAATAATACTTACCACCACCATGAGTTCTATCAGTGAGAAGCCACGCTGGTTACGATCATGTACAGTCATTGATTCTATTCCTCTCGATTTCATTCTACTTACCCACCAGGCTGTTCATTTCCATTATCGGCATCATGATAGACAGCACGATGGTTAAGACGGTGATACCCATAAACAGTATCATGACCGGTTCAAATACGCTGACCAGAATACCCAGTTTGGTCTCCAGTTCACGTTCCTGGATCTCGGCCGCCTTATCCAACATCGCCTCCAGTTTGCCACTGGCCTCGCCGCTGGCAATCAGATTTTGCGTCATGGGTGGAAAATAGCCACTCTGTTTTAAAGCGCCATGGATGCTGCTGCCTTCGCGTACCCGAGCAGTGGCATCGTTGATTGCGCCACGCATGGGTAGATTATTGATAACCCCGGCGGCTATAGCCATGCCTTCTAAAATGGGTACACCACTGCTATTGAGGATGCTCAATGTGCGAGAAAAACGTGCCGTATTCAAGCCACTAATGACCCGCGATATCATCGGCAGACGCAGTAACAGCCGATGAAAACGGTAGCGATTTTCCTCCAGCCGTAACCAGATGATAAAACCGAACACCGCTCCCACTACGCCCGCTGTCAGCAGCCACCAGTAGCTCAATAAAAAATCACTGATGCTGATGAGGCTACGGGTTAATAGCGGCAGGGTCTGCCCGGTCGATTCAAACACAGTGACGATCTTGGGCACCACATAGGTCATCAAGACCAGCACCACGGCGAAGGAGATGAGGATCACCAGGATGGGATAGGTCAGACTTTGCGTCATCACCTGCATGAACTTTTGCTGACTCTCCGCATAGTCGGCCAGGCGGGTAAGTACCGGTTCCAGATGGCCGGAGCGTTCCCCTGCCGCTACGGTGGAACGGTACATGCTATTAAAACTCTGTGGAAACTCTGCCAGCGCATCGGCCAGTGAATAACCTTCCACCACCTTACTGCGTATCCCCAGTACGATGGCCTTGACCTTGTCTCGCTCGGTCTGCTCGGCCACGGTAGCCAGGGCACTCTCCACCGGCAGGCCTGCACCCAACAAGGTCGCCAATTGACGAGTAACCAGCGCATGGTCTTTTTGTCCTATCTTGCTGCTAGCCCCCTGCTCTGACTGGCGGGAATAACGCGGACGTTTGCCTTCGACCTCTTCCACCGACAGCGGCATCCAACCTTTTTCCATCAGCTGTTGACGGATCTGACGGGCGTTGTCACCTTCAAGAACACCGGAACGCTTACGTCCCTTTTCATCGAGTATTTGATATTGAAAGGCACCCATCTCAATCCTCCTGGGTAACGCGCAGAACCTCTTCCATAGAGGTCGTACCCTGGAGGATCAATTCGATACCGGCCTGACGGATGCTGCTGGATTGTGTACGTGCCTGGACTTCCAGGGCCTGTTCGCCGGCTTCATCGTGGATCAACTGGCGAAAGGCATCATCCACCTCCACCAGTTCATATATTCCCAAACGGCCTGAGTAACCCAATTGGTTACACTCCTCACAACCTTGAGGGTGATATAAGGTGGGAGGTTGACTGGCATCGACGCCCAATACTTCGCAATCTGAAACGTCAGCCTCGTAGGCGGTCTTACAATGTGGACACAGGCGGCGAACAAGACGCTGCGCCAGGACGCCCACTAGGCTGGAGGACAAGAGGAAGGGTTCCACCCCCATATCACGCAGGCGGGTTACTGCACCCACTGCGGTGTTGGTGTGCAAGGTAGACAACACCAAATGGCCGGTCAAACTGGCCTGTACAGCAATCTGTGCCGTCTCCAGGTCACGTATTTCGCCGACCATTACCACATCTGGATCCTGACGCAGGATCGCACGCAAACCACGGGCAAAGGTCATATCTACCTTGGTATTGACCTGGGTCTGACCTACGCCATCCAGGTAGTATTCGATCGGATCTTCGACGGTAAGGATATTTCGACTGGTCTGGTTCAATTGGGTCAGTGCTGCGTACAAGGTGGTGGTCTTACCCGAACCGGTGGGACCCGTAACCAGAATGATGCCATGGGGCTTGGCGATGAGATATTCCATCCTCTTCACCGATTCGTCATTCATACCCAGATGTTTCAGTTCCAGTTTTCCCGCCTGTTTATCCAGGATACGCATGACCACTCGCTCGCCATAACTACTGGGTAAGGTAGAGACACGCACATCCACTGCACGCCCGGCAATACGCAGAGCGATGCGGCCATCCTGAGGTACACGTTTTTCCGCAATATCCAGTTTCGCCATAACCTTGATACGCGAGACCAGGAGAGGGGCAAGGGTGCGTTTGGGCTGCAATACCTCACGCAAGATACCATCGACGCGAAAACGGATGCGCAGACGATTCTCATAGGGTTCTATATGTATATCCGAGGCACCGCCTTTTATCGCCTCGGTCAGTACCGCGTTGATAAGGCGAATAATCGGCGCATCGTCTTCACTGTCCAGCAGGTCTTCCGGTTCGGCCAGTTGTTGGGCGATGGCATTCAGATCAGCGCTGTCATCCAGATCGCCCATATCTTCCATAGACTCACGGGAGCCACTTTCATATTGGGCCTGCAAGGTCTGCTCAAATCCCGCCTCGCCCAGTGTCTGTATCACCACCGGGCGGGAAAAGTAGCGCCGCAATTCCATGATGATCTGTGGTGAGACGCGATCACGTACGCCAATCGTTACCTGGGCATCGGTTTCTGCCGCCAGTAACACACCGTGGCGACGGGCAAAGGGAAAGGGGATCGCCAGTGTTTGCAGCGCAGCTTCCTCTGCGTTCTCCGGCTCTGCGGCCAGGTTATCGGACATTACTGCCCACCCTGTTCTGGCTTCTTACCTGTATCTCTCTTCTCCTGCATAAACTGCTCATAGCTTAGTGGCAGTGTCAGCAAGCGATCCATATCCGGTAGTACCGGTGCTTCTGAACGTGACAACAGGCTGTCCATCTCTTCCCTGGCAGCCATCTCCTGAACCCGAATGTAGTTATACTTTTCACTGGTCAGGAGGGTACTTTGCAGGCTATCACGCAGGATGGTGGGTTTGAGGAAGATCATCAGGTTACGCTTGGTTTTAACACTCCTTTTATATTTAAACAGGCTGCCAAGAATAGGAATAGAGCCCAGACCCGGCATGCGTTGTTCCACCTCCTGCACCTGATCATCGATCAGGCCGCCCAGTACCAGCATCTTGCCATCCTCCACCTGGACGGTGGTTTTGACGGTACGTTTGGAGGTGGCGGGGCCATTGGCGGTTTCACTGCCAGGGATGATGCTGGATATCTCCTGATCGATCACCAGTCGTATGGCACTGCCTTCATTGATCTGTGGGGTTACCTTCAGGGTTAGACCCACCTGCTCCCTGGTCACCGTGGTAAACGGGTTGCTAGGGGTGGTACTGCCTGTACCGGTATAACTACCGGTTACGAAAGGTCGCTCCTCGCCAACAGAGATCTCCGCCTCTTCGTTGTCCAACGTGACGATACTGGGTGTGGAGAGGATATTCACCCCACTATCGCCAGAGAAGGCCTTTAACACACCGGCCATATCGGTATTCCCAAAGGCCAGAGACAGGCCATTGCCGACATCAACGGAACCCGCTGCCAAGGCAACAATGCTGCTACCAGCACCACCACCATCAAAATTGATCCCGCCACTGGGGTTGCCACTGCTGGTGCCATCAAACAAGTACTGGAAACCCAACTCTCGTGTCTTATCATCAGAGATCTCGGCAATGATCGCCTCTACCATTACCTGAGCGCGCGGCACATCCAGTTTCTTCACCACAGCCTGCAGGGTACGCATCTGCTCAGGCGGTGCAGTGATCACCAGAGAATTTGTTCCTGCATCGGCCTGTACGCTGGCATTACCACTGGCTGCAGGCTTTTTGGCCTTTTCACCCACCTTGTTCTCCGCCTGACTGACCCCGGTTAGCACCTTGGCCAGATCTTCTGCTTTGGCATAACGCAAATAGAGCACGTGGGTGTTGCCGGTCTCGATGCCCAGAGGTTTGTCCAGTTGCGAGATAAGGCCGTGAATACGACTGCGCCAGGCGGTATCACCGGCCAGAAGGATGCTATTGGTACGTTCATCAGCAACAAAGGTAGGTCCTGACGGATCTTTACCTGCTGTGGTCGTCCCCTTCTCCATGGTGGTAAGAATACGCATCACCTCAGCGGCCGAGGCGTGTTTCAGACTCACCACCTCTACCTCGCCACGGCTGGGCTGGTCGATACTGAGAATGATCTTTTCCAGTCGGCTGATATTATCGGCCCGATCCGAGATGATCAGGCTGTTGGTCGGTTGATAGGCCGCCATATGTGCGTGCTGTGGCAGTAGAGGACGCAGGATAGGTACCAGCTGAGTGGCCGGCACATTATCCACATGGAAGACGCGGGTAATGGTTTCACTGCTGGGGCGGGTCTTGCCCTCTGTTTGGGTACGCAGAGCGCCTTGTTTGGCATTGGCAGAAGGTACAATGCTATACACACTGCCGGCAGGGACCACTGAGAAACCGTGCACTTCCAACACCGTCAGAAAGACCTGATAGATCTCTTTGGCCTCCATGCTGCGTGCAGAGAGGATGGTAACCTTGCCCTTAACACGAGGATCGATAATGAAGTTCTTACCGGTGACCTTGGAAACGGCCTCGGTAACCTCAAGGATATCAGTGCCCTTAAAGGTCAGCGTCGCCTTGCCTTCTGCGGCCATACTACTGGCAACAGGCAGTACGGTCAGAAGCACGCTCAGGAGCAGACTTGGGGTTAAACGTTTTAGCTGTTCCGCTCTGTGTCTAGTTATTATCATCTGGTTTCTCATATTTTAATACTATTGCCAGGGCAGGACCAAGTCCATGGGCTGACCACCACGTTCCAACTTAATGCTTAATTGGCCCATAGTCGGTAATTGCCCGTATAACTCCATGGCGCTGGCCGGGTCCGTTAGTGGTAAGCCGTTCACAGCGGTGACAATATCCCCCGGTTTCAGACCCAGGCGATTAAACAGTTCGCGATCGCTACCCGGGAACAAGCGGTAGCCTGTTATCTTGCCGTTTCTCTTTACCGGACGTTGACGTATCAGGCCGGCCAGTTCGTTCGGAGCAGTCAGTAATTTCTGCTTATACTGCTTCACTTCCTGTGTGGTAACCGTCGTCTGAATGGTATTATTTTCTACCGAAACGGATTTCGGGCTGGTTTCGTCTTGCAGAACGATGCCACCAAAGCTTTGCGGCATACGCAGGGTTTCAAAACGTCCGTTTCGCGACAGGATCACCCTGTCCGGGTGTATCTCCTTCACCACCGCACCACCAGCAACCTGCTCGTTGATGGCGTAGCTCTTCTCATCCCCCCCTGCAACACGAATAAAGGCCAGTGCGATGCTGGGGTCATCGGCGGCGATAACGCCGGTAAGACTCAGATTCAGACTGGTGTCTGGTGCCGCTGTGGCAGCATCCTGGAGACTACCTGCCGTGCCAAACAGCCCCCCTGCGGCAGGAGGCTGGCGAGATGTCTGACGCGAGGTTTTTTGCGCGGAAGGTGGACCTATGACCACGGTATCGTCTGGCCCACGCAACAAGGACACCGTCTCCCAGGTGGTAACGGCGGCACTGTAGGACAGCAGGATCAGCAGGCCAAAGGCGCTCCATTGAGCCAGCTTGTCCTGCTCGATTCCCTGAATGTATTGTAAGAACTGTTGTGCTTGTTTATACATAGGCTTCAAATTGCCATTTGGCATATTATTGTTTCATCCCTGTAAACGATCATTATTCCTAAAATTTCTTTTTTACACAAATAGATAATTCAAAGTGTTATGATCATTTATAGTTTTATATCGGCCCAATTCTCCCATTGTTAACTACTAATCATGACTCCAGACCAATACTGTCAGCAAAAGACACTTAAAAGCGGTTCCAGCTTCTATTTCAGCTTTCTATTTCTGCCGCCTGCGCAACGCCAAGCCATGAATGCCTTATACGCCTTCTGTCGCGAAGTGGACGATGTGGTGGATGAAACCCATGACCCAGCCATCGCCCGCATCAAGCTACAATGGTGGCGAGAGGAGCTGGTGCGTTGTTACCAGGGACAGGCACAGCATCCCGTTGGCCAGGCCATACAGACACTGTTACCTCATTATGATCTACCGCAGGCACTGTTCGAACAGATTATCGACGGTATGCAAATGGACCTGGAACAAAACCGTTATGCCGATTTTGCCTCCCTGTCTGGCTATTGCTACCGGGTAGCAGGGGTCGTCGGCCTCCTCTCCAGCAAGATCTTCGGCTATCAGCATGCAGACACGGAAAAGTATGCCGTACAGTTAGGACTAGCCCTGCAGCTGACCAATATCATTCGTGACGTGCGAGAGGATGCACAACGTGGACGTATCTATCTGCCCCAGGATGAAATGCAACGTTTCGGGGTAAGTGAGTCCTCTATCCTCGCCCTGGAAGAGAGTGATGCGCTTAAGGATCTGCTCCAATTTCAGGCCCAGCGGGCCTTGCAGCAATACGATATGGCTCTGCAGACACTGCCTGAAGAGGACAGACAAAACCAGCGCACAGCCATGATCATGGCGACCATCTATCGCCATACCCTGGAATTAATGATCAAACAAGATTTAAAGGTTATGCAACGGCGTATCAGTCTGCCTGTTTGGAAGAAGTTGTGGTTGGCCTGGCGCACCGCTCGTCTGGAACACGGTCTGCGTAAGCAACACCTGCGGAAAACCAGGGCGTGAAACCCTCAGCCATAGTGGTCGGTGGCGGTTGGGCGGGACTGAGTTGTGCCGTAGAACTAGTCGATAATGGTTTTCAGGTCACCGTTTTGGAGGCGTCACCAGAACTGGGTGGCCGGGCCCGCAGTGTCCATTTTACTGATCTCAGGGTCGATAATGGTCAACATCTGCTCATCGGTGCCTACCGGAAAACCCTAAACATCCTCAACAAAATGGGTCACAAAGAGACAGACCTGTTTACCCGTCTGCCCATGCAGTTACTGTTAAAAGGAGCCGACAAAGCCGTACGACTTAAACTTCCTGCCTACCTGCCTACGCCCTTGAATCTCGCCTGGGCCTTACTTACCATGCAGGGCTTCAACGGATCGGAACGTATCAAGGCCTTAGGATTCTCTCTGCGCATGCGCTTACGCAATTTTCGCCTGACGGAGGATCAGGGATTGGACAGGTTGTTGCGCGCCTACGGCCAGACCGACGATCTGATCACAAACCTTTGGGAGCCTCTTTGTCTGGCCACACTGAATACCCCGATTCAGGAGGCCTCGGCCCAATTATTCCTCAATGTCCTGCGCGACACCTTTGGTCGCAGGGCCAGCGACACCGACATCCTGTTACCACACAGAGATATTGGCCAACTGTTGCCCGCTCTGGCCAATGACTGGTTACAGCGGCATGGCGGAACAGTATTACTGGCTAATCGTGTCACCAAACTCTTTTACAAGGATGAAAAAGTTACTGGCCTTGCCTGTGGTGAACAGGAGTACCATGCCGATCACATCATCCTCGCCAGCCCGTTCGAGGAGAGCCGTCGTCTGCTGCAAGAGATCCCTGGGCTCGCATCGCTACAAGCCTCTCTGCAAGCACTGCACAGCTACCCCATTACCACTATCTATCTGCGCTACGCACAAAAACCTGAACTTACCTACCCGCTACATGGACTGTTGGGTAGCCACTCGCAATGGATAGTGGATCGGGCTCATTGCCAGCAAGCCAATCTGCTTGCGGTGGTTATCAGTGGTCCTGGAGATCATATAGCGATGGACAAGGTCGCCCTGGCACAACTGATCATTGATGAAATAAGGGGAGTAATTCCCAAGCTCCCTCCACCGTTGGAACATATGGTCATTAAAGAAAAGCGTGCCACATTTCGTGCCGTCGCCGGTGTGAATCGTTATCGCCCGCAGAATCAAACCCCGTTAGCCGGTCTGTGGTTGGCTGGTGACTATACCCATGGCGCCTATCCGGCCACCCTCGAAGGGGCGGTACAATCTGGGGTACAATGCGCGCGCCTGATTTATGAGCAAAGCTGTACTAGCTAGAAGGAACACCGAAGATGAAAGACTATTTAGCCCCCGCCGACCTTCTAAAAGGCCGAACCATACTCATCACCGGTGCCGGTGATGGTATCGGACGCGCAGCCGCTTTGAGCTTTGCCAAACATGGTGCCTCAGTCATCCTGCTGGGACGTACTGTACGTAAGCTGGAACAAGTCTACGATGAAATTGAGCAAGCTGGTGGACCTCAGCCTGCCATCTATCCCATGAATCTGGAAGGCACCACGAGCGACGACTATCAAGTGCTGGCCGAAACCATTGAAAAGCAACTGGGCAAACTGGATGGCATCCTCCATAACGCCGCCTTCCTTGGCTCGCTCACCCCCCTGGATCAATACAACCTGGAACTCTGGTCACGGGTCATGCAGATCAACCTGCACGCTCCCTACCTGCTAACGCGTGCCTGCCTGCCACTATTGAAGAAGAGTAAAGATGCCTCGGTGATCTTCACCAGTTCAGATGTCGGCCGCAAAGGTGAGGCCTATTGGGGTGCCTACGCCGTCTCCAATGCCGCAGTGGAAAATCTGAGCCAAGTCTTTGCAGACGAATTGGAAATCAATACAAATATTCGCGTCAATACCATCGATCCCGGTGCCGTACGTACCATTATGCGCAGTCGAGCCTTTCCCGGTGAGGATCCCAATACACTGCCTCTGGCCGATGATATTATGCATGCCTACCTCTATCTTATGGGTTCAGACAGCAAGGACGTTAACGGGCAGGCCTTGTCCGCACAATAATCTTTTGACGGCAAAGGACTGCCGTATCCCTCCCATGGACTAAAATAAATCTTGTATATACAATAAGTTACACTACAAATCTGCCGTGGCACATAAATTGCTTCATGATATTCACTGAAGTTAGAAACTAGAGTGCACACATGTTAGCAACCAGCACCGTAAGCATTATGACTCGCGACACAAACGTCTCTGCAGAGATGGAATGCAGGCTGCCGGAATACCTGCATGCTCTACCGCAATATCTGCACAAGCAGGCCTTAAATCTGTTAGCCAAGCTGCATACGAGTCTGGATATAGAACAACTGTTAAAGGCCTTTCATCAGGGAATCCAGGTGGATCTACCCGAGCTGGCTTTTACCGTTGACTGCCCGGACTGTTATGTTCCGATACCGGTTAACTGCGGCACGAAACAATGGCAGTTTCATATCATCATTGACGACGACTATTTGTGCGACCTAAGCCTTTATAGTCCGGCAGAAATTAAGCAGGACTTGGCAGAACAATTAAATCTATGGTTGCGGGTTCTGGCCTATCCACTACGTAATGCCATACATCTACACAAAATGCGTATGCAGGTCTTCCGTGATGGACTGACCGGCGTGCAAAACCGTATCGCCATGGATCAGTCTCTAGGCCGCGAAGTTGCCAGTGCTCAACGCCATCACACAGAATTATCTCTACTCATCATAGATATCGATCATTTCAAGTCCATCAATGATCGTTATGGACATAGTCGTGGAGATATTGCTTTACAGACTACCACTAGGATTATGCGCAACTGCTTGCGTAATAGTGATCAAATATTCCGTTACGGTGGAGAAGAATTCGTTATTCTGTTAACTCATACTGAACCGGTAGGGGCTTACATATTGGCAGAACGCATACGTCAATCCATGGCAGAAGGTGACCATTTGATTGGTGATATTCGAATTCCAATCACGGTCAGCATCGGTTTTTCTGCTATGCAATGGAATGATACGAGTGAAAGCCTGTTCAACAAGGCTGATAAGGCGTTATACACAGCAAAGAATACAGGAAGAAATCAAGTCTGCTGTTTGGATAAAGATAACAATAGCGATGAATCAAGCTTCAGCGAACTGATGTCCCCCCTCTCATCGCAGGCATAATATTGACGCATATCGAATTCCATCGATAATAAAATACACATGGACTCAATACATTCGAGTCTAGTGTTTAGTTGAAAGTTTTTCTGCGATAAGCTGCCGGATATTTATGCTACGCTCTTTTGCCCGGAATAGTTCTGCGGAATCTAGTAACGGCTTAAGTTCATCCAAAATATACTGCGCTTGTGTATCACCATTCTGCTTGGCTAATAAGATCCAGGCGTATGCATTAATAAAATCCTTCTCGACACCATCGCCCTTAAAATACATGACACCTAGCTGATATTGAGACAGTGCATCATTCTGTAAAGCGGCCTTACTAAAGTATTCATGGGCAATCGCAACATCATATTCTACCCCATCTCCCATCAAATAGAGTTGAGCAAGATTGGACTGAGCACGAGCATTACCTTGATCTGCAGCCAATTTGTAATAATAGATAGCCAATTCCCCCGACTCGTCTCCTACTCCATCGGAGTAAATAACTCCCAAATTATTCGCTGCTGCCAAAACACCATTTTCTACGGCAAACTTATAGTGTTGTATTGCTCGTTTTATATCCACGGGTGTGCCTTGACCGGATTCCAAAAGATGCGCCAAATTGAAATTTGCATAGACATCCCCCTGCTTGGCTAATTTGTTCAGTAGGATAAATGCAAGTTTGTAGTTTTTGTGTTCGTAGGCAGAATAGGCAACGCGGCGTTCTTCTACCATTTGATCGGTAGCGCTAACACTGGAAGTATATGAAAGGCAAGAGACAAGGCTTACGAGGATAATTTGGCGTAGTGGAAGGAGCTTTGGCATCATTGCATCCTGGTGGGTCTTCGTGACAGTGCTGGTACGGATCGCTTCAACAGAGAAAGAATAGTCTATATTGGCTTTGGGGTGGGTTGCAAATGGTGCGGGCGTTCATCTATTTATAAATCTTGGCGTAAAACTTGATGACTAGGCATTGCATTTCAGCTGTTGTGACTTTGTTGCTATGCGATAGGGCTAGGTAAATCAAACTTGGGTTCCTAACCAAGGCCCTAGGATACGATACAAATAAAAAGGCCCGACAATGTTGTCACGTATTAAGTCGAAATATACTCTGACAGGGGGTGCTCGTCGTCTTCCGACTCCGAGCAAATTGGCTTCGGGCCAATTCGTCGAACCGGGGGTCCTAACCAAGGCCCTAGGATACGATACAAATAAAAAGGCCCGACTCTTTCGAATCGGGCCTTTTTATTTGTATGGCGTCCCCTAGGGGGTTCGAACCCCTGTTACCGCCGTGAAAGGGCGGTGTCCTAGGCCTCTAGACGAAGGGGACTTAGAACTGTTTGCTTATCTGATTTTTGTTAACGGACTTTCACTCGCCGTTACCAAATAAGACTGAAAAAAATAAAGAGCCCGGTGATTAACCGAGCTCTTTGTGTTGGCGTCCCCTAGGGGGTTCGAACCCCTGTTACCGCCGTGAAAGGGCGGTGTCCTAGGCCTCTAGACGAAGGGGACTAAACCTTCATTTTCGACGCGATAATT
>JAOUJT010000260.1 GCA_029883105.1 Gammaproteobacteria bacterium | reverse complement strand
GGGGGTTAACCCCCCCCCCCCCCGAAAATCGGGTGTTAATGAGAAAATACGGAAATATGGCGTGTTAACACCTGATATAAGGGTGTTGTCGAGTATCTCTATAACACACTGTTATACGTCGTGAGATAATTGCATGGGAAAAACTATTAAACAAAATGCAAAAGAATATGATGTTACTGTGGGAATACAATCCGCAGACTCATTTCGGGAACATGCGCACTTTTTCATAAGCAAAATCCCTAATGATATGAATAAAGCACATATATATGCAGCAAACGATTTTGGAGGTCTAATTACTTCGGCAACAAATATGGCGTTTGCAATTGAGTTATATTTAAAAATACTAAGGGCATTAACGGGTAAAAATATTCCAGATTCACATCATTTATGGGAGCTGTTCAAAAAACTTCCACAAGAGATAAAAACGCATATCCAAGACAACTACAACAAACAAAACCCAGTCGATGGAAATGATGTTGCGGCTTTAGAAGTTATGATTGCACCATCTAATCAATCGCCACCAAATAGAACCGAACCTAGAAAGGAGCCTAGCCTCAAGAACATATTGATTACATCAAGTAATACATTTCAGACTTGGAGATACATGTATGAAATTATGGAGCACAAAGTACATAAACCTATTTGTTATGAATATATGAGGCTAGATCTCATAGCACATCTGGTTCGTTCGACATGTATTCAACTTTCAAATAAAACACAATAGCAAGTAGGTTGGGCTGACAAAGGAAGCCCAACAAAAGATAAGAGAACAAGAGTTGAATTTCATTTTATTTATCCCAACCTACGTACTAGATGTCCGTGTGATCCCAATAAATAAAGGGAAAAATCAATCAAGTTTCATAATCGACAATGATCGCTATCAAAAGCTGAACATATGTAGTAATTATACGTGTATAAAATATAGTTTCAGTTCGCTTTTTATCGCATGCCATGCGGACCACTCTACTTGGAGTGTTTGCGACGTTATGAATAGACAGGATGTGATATGACAAATTCAGATGATGAGGTTCGTGATAAAATACTGCAGTATTTCTATCAGATTCATGCGGATGGCACGGGTACTTTTAACGGTAGGGAAAGAGGTGATGTGGCAGTTCGTGAACTCGCGATGCAGACCGAATTCGATAGAGTGGCAATATCCAGGAATATTGAATATTTAGTCGCAAATAATCTCATCAATCACATCATTAAAAATGAGTCGGCACAAGACGGTAGCAATATTAAGCTCACAAAGCATTCGTATGAGATATCCGATGAAGGACTAAATAAGATTCTCGCCGGACAATAACATTTCTGGTCCCCATATTACTACAAGCTCAATCCCTCACTGTCGTAGAATCACAAATTGTTAATCCTTATCCAACTCGTGAAATATCGAAAAATGAACTAAAATGTTACAGGTACAAGAATAATTATCATTGAGGAGAATTCGTTATGTCGGAAGAATCCACCGCTCTGGAAAATGAAATCATCGCCTGTGATGTCTGCATGAAAGAGATCCCTAAATCTGAGGCCAGGAGCGAAGAGGCCTCTGAATATGTCGCACATTTCTGTGGTCTGGAATGTTACGACAAGTGGAAACAAGAAAATAATACAGATGAAGAATAGACTGCCGCGTTCTTCTCAATAGAGGGTGCTTTGACTTTTTCTACCTGGAAAGGTATTTTCTTATTCTCTTGTAGTAAGGCCATCCATTTACCAGCACGGTTATCAGCACCAGTGCCACTGCCAGTGATAGTGGAATATCCGGACCCTCTGTATAGATAACCGGCCTTAAATATTCCGCTAAAAATCCTCCCGTATAGGGTGCGGCCCCGCCTTGCACCAACAGCCAGTTCTCCAACGGGGTAAGCGGACAGATCCAGCGATAGAGGATGATCATCAGCCCCCAGCACATGGCTGGTAGATGAAGCCAGATCATCCATGGCCAACGCACCATGCCCAGACCAGCAAAGATAATAAAAAGAATAAAACCAAGATGGATGACGAAGACGAGGTCGGCAAGTATTAGGTAAAACATTCCAACATCCTCGCTTGTCTGGTTTTATATGCCAGGCCGCATCGCCTGTTCACAATTCCAATTAAACACCTTGCGGTCTTCCAGACGCAGTGCGGTCAGCTCACCGCCCCACAGGCAACCCGTATCCAGAGATATGACATTATCGTCCAGGTGCAGCCCCAGTGTGGACCAGTGGCCAAAGATGATGCTGTTACCAGCACTCGAGCGTCCGCTGATCTGAAACCAGGGGCGCATTCCTTGCGGTTGGGTGCCGGGGGCGCCCTTGGCACTGAGTGCCAGTTTGCCGTGATCGGTACAAAATCTCAGGCGGGTAAAACAGTTAACGATAAAGCGTAGGCGATCATGGCCCTGTAGCTTGTCACTCCACACATCCGGCAGATTGCCGTACATGTGGTTGAAAAAATCCAGGTAGTCTTCACTGCGTAATACCGCTTCCACTTCTGCTGCTGCGGTGCGTGCCAGTGCCAGGTCCCATTGTGGTGGCAGGCCGGCATGTATCATGGTCATCTGCAACTGTTCATCGTGATGCAGTAGTGGTTGATGACGTAACCAGCTCAGCAGTTCATCACGATCATCGGCTTGCAGTATGGGTGTGAGGGTATCGCTGTCGTGTTGGAATTTTTGCTGGCCTTCGTGGACGGCGAGTAGATGTAGGTCGTGATTGCCCAGTACTGTGATGGCCGCACTGCCCAGTCCTTTTATATAACGCAGGGTTTCCAGGGAGTTGGGGCCTCGATTGACCAGGTCGCCGGTAAACCAGAGGGTATCCTGTTGTGGATCGAAGTCTATCTTTTGCAGCAGTGCTTGCAGGGGTTCAAAACAACCTTGTATGTCACCGATTGCATAGGTGGCCATGGATTACTCAGTCTTTGTTTAATTCAATGTGACGAAACCAGCCACCCAAGCCAGCGGCTTCATTGTAATTAAGTGTTAACTCTGGCAGAGACGAAAACAGTTTTTCAAATACCACATCGGTACGGGTTGCGATGCGCCCCATGATGGGACTGATGGCGCGTTTCAACCAGGCAGTTTCGTTAGGCTTGAGGAACTTGTCCAGAATAAGGATACGTCCACCGGGTTTGACCACTCGAGCTGCTTCGGCCAAGGCCTTTTGTGGCTCTGGCACCACCGCCAGGATCAAATGCATGATGACGCAATCAAACTGATTATTCTCGAAGGGCAGGGCCATGGCATCGCCAGTTTGCAGTGCCATGTTCAGACCTTCGGGGATCTGTAACTGTGCACGTTTCAACATCGCTGGTGTGAGATCCATGCCGGTATAGTGTGCGCCGGCTGGCAGGTGTGGGATATCCAGTCCGGTACCGATGCCGGGGAGCAGGATCGACAGGCCGTTCACGTCGCCTAGCCTTTGCAGACTGTTTATACGTAGCTTTTGGCTAAAGCGCCGTATCAATAGGTCGTAAAAGGGGGCGATAAGGGTGTAACTGGTACGCAATGTCATACTGCGTAAACCTAGTTTAAGACGTGAGGAATGGAGAGATTAAACGGCCGGATATCTGCCTGAAAACGGTTGCCGTCGTCGGCAATCATTTGGTAGCTGCCATGCATGCTGCCAACGGGCGTCTCGAGGATGGCACCACTGGTGTACTGATAGGACTCTCCGGGTGCTATATGCGGCTGTTCTCCCACTACGCCTTCACCGATGACCTCTTGCACAGCGTTGTCTGAATTGGTGATGTACCAGTGGCGGGTTAACAGCTTTGCCGGTACCGTGCCCTGGTTGCTGATGGTAATGGTATAGGCAAACACATAGCGGTTGTCGTCCGGGGTGGACTGTCCGGCGATGTAGTCGGTCTCTGCTTCTACCTTGATGTCATATTCTGCGGGCATTTTCTGTCCTAGTGTTTATCATGTCGGCGCGTGCGAACGATTTCGATGCCATATTCTACGGCATTATCAATGTCGACGTCTTGCAGATCATGCTGCTCCAGATTCAGCGCAGCCGCAGCGTCTACCTGATAGCGTATGTATTTTGCCGGTAATTTGTTTAAGGCGAGACAGGCTATGT
>JAOUJT010000261.1 GCA_029883105.1 Gammaproteobacteria bacterium | reverse complement strand
GATGATCGACATTGGTGAGTTGGAACAGGCCACAGGTCTGTTTAACCGGCTGCCGGATAGTGAAAAAGAGAGTGAGTTTGGCCGTGCCCTTATCGGTCAGTTATCGTTTATGGAGTTGGCAAGTAACACGGCAGGCAAAGAGGCGTTGATATCCCACCTCGCCAGCAATGAAACGGATCAGGATGCCCGCTTTGATCTGGCAATTTGTTATATTGCAGCACATCAATATGAACTGGCTGCCGAAGCGTTGTTCAACATCATGAAGGTGGAACCAGAATACAAGGATGGTGCTGCACGGGAGATGATCGGTAATCTTGCCAATATGCTCAGTGCCAGCTCGCCAGAGCTATCAGCAGTCATTAGACGTCAGCTGGCCAATTTGATGGCGCCATAATTAAACATAGGACTGTGCTGGAAATAAGATCAATGGGGTAAAACCCTGATCTTTGGGGTCAGATGAAAAACTCAAGATGTACTGTCCTTAAATGTCGAATTCGTATCTACCAGTAAAACACCATTCCCAACAACACCCCTGTACCCTGTTCCAGTCAATGGCCGACGATATAGCCCTCGTCCTTCCAGTGCAGGTCTAATGTCAGTTCCTTACCGCGGCTGAAGCGATAGTGAGAGCTAAGCGTAACTATGCCGCCTTTGCCGAATACATCCTGATCCCAGATATCTACCTCAGTTCCTAATGTAAACTTGCCTGAGTTTAATATCTTGGGATTGGCTATGCCCACGCCTAGATTAGTGAACGGACGCCCCACTTTGATGTAGGCACGTAGGTAATGTTTGTTGATTCGAAAATGTTGTGTCAACTGGATTTCATAGCCCAGTGCGCCGGGATTGAAGTGACTCGTATAGGCCCAGGCGAAAACATCTGACTGGTATAGCCAAGGATTTGTGAGTCGTAGCTGTTGCCGCATCTGCTCATCAAAGGCACGGACCATCTTATAGATCAGCGGGTCTATCAACACACTAAGTATATTTGCCAGATAGAATTCATTGTACAGCTCGTTCAACTCGGGATCGCCGCCGCCGGCATTCACCGACGGGCTGACGCTGTAGTGTTCAAAGACCTGCTTCACGATATCGACCGGATCACCATAGGTATTGTCCAAGGTGTCGGCCTTGGTTGGATCAGTGGGTGCGATCAGGTTGGTGTACATGGGAAAGATCATGGTCTGTATAAAGGCATGAACGAGGTCTTCAGCATCACGGTAGCCGGTTTCGCATTATCGGCTTTCTGTATAGCTGCGCATCAGCGTATTGATCACGAATCCACCTGCAGACATTATCGTCTTGTCCAGCGAGGTAGCGTTGGGTGATACAACCATACTCACAAGGGGGATGCAAAACATAAATAGTAAAATGTTAGGAATCTATGCATGGTATACCCTCAACACACAGCCATTTTTCTAGTATACATCGCTGTATAAATGCAGCCATCTGGAGGGAGTGAATAGTTTATGCGACCACTAGGTCAGTTATAATATTTTAGGCAGAGAAAAGAAATAATAGCTTATTGATTATTCTGCAAACCTTGTATATGTCCCTGTTGATTATAAACGATATCGTATTTGTCAGGGAGACATTTATCTGATGCGTGCTTGTCAGGAATTATCGCTGTTCTGATCAATCGGTAGTTCAAAGTAAAACTCTGTTCCTTGCCCCGGGATGCTGTGAAAATCAAGTCTGCCGTTATGTTTCTCTATTATTGATTTGGTAATGGCCATGCCGAGTCCTGTACCACCAACACGTCGGGTGTCGGATGAATCGGCCTGGGTGAATTTCTCAAATACACTGTCCTGAAAATCATAGGGTATACCCGTCCCGATATCGAAAATTGTAATGCGTATGTAGTCGCTATGGCGGTTCGAAGTGATCCAGACATCAGCGCCCTTGGGTGAATATTTTATTGCGTTGGACAGCAGGTTGGAGAAGACTTGCATAAGCATGTGTTCATTAGCATTAATAGATAGACTGTTATCGAGTTCTGTTTTCGACTTTAATGTAATTCCATAGTTGTCTGCATATCCCTGGTTGGATGATATTGCTTTGCTTACAAGTTCGTTGATGCAAATAGCATGTGTCGGTATTTGTGTGTCTATAGACTGAATCTTGTTAATGTCCAGAAGATCATTGATGAGTAGTTCCAGTCTCTCCACATTTTGATAGGACAATTTTAGCATGTCGAGAGATTTTTTTGGGATGGTGCCTACTATGCCGCCTACGATCAAACCCAGCGAGCCCTTTATTGAGGTTAACGGGGTGCGCAGTTCATGGCTGACCACAGAAATAAACTCATCCTTTAACTGGTTAACCTTTGTCCTTTCTGTCAGATCGTGAATAATTACGGTGTAGATTGTTTTTTCAGCTGTTTCAAGTTCGCTGATGGCCAATTCAATTGGTATTTTGTTCTGGTTGTTTTGCAGGGCATAT
This sequence comes from Gammaproteobacteria bacterium, assembly GCA_029883105.1. Lineage (GTDB taxonomy): Bacteria > Pseudomonadota > Gammaproteobacteria > Thiohalospirales > Thiohalospiraceae > JABURT01. Next base: position 1,628 of record JAOUJT010000261.1, on the reverse strand, counting down.
GAGTCGCGCCTACTGCCGGTGATCTTTAACAGGTTGGTATCGCCCATATGGTTGAAAAAATCCGGGATTACGAATTCGATTGAGTGTCCTGTTAATTCCTCTTTGGTAAAATCAAAGAGCCTTTCACCTGCAGGGTTGATTGTCTCGATCAGGCCATTCTGGTCTATTGTAATTATTGCCTCTATAGCGGTGGTCAAAATACCACTGAGCTCAGCGGTACGTTGTGTCACCAGGTTTTCAATATGATATGAACGCCCTGTAGTGGCCAGAAGAAATGCACCTAGCAAGCTGGTAAATATCAATCCACTTGCCAGAACGGTCCATGCCTGCCAGCCTCTGTGGTTGGTAATAAAGTATTCCCTTGGCCAGTAATTCAGGCTCCAGCTTCTTCCTCCTATATTGATAGTTTCCATCAATCTAAGCTGGGCGTTGTTAAAATGTTTTCGATCTATAGGACCATAGAGGTGGGATGGATTATTTGTGTCGGTAGTATCGTAAATGCTAAGAAACATATCGCGCTGGAAGTGATCGGTTAATACCGTGTTTACAATATCGTCGACGCGGAAGATGCCCACCGTGTAGGCGCGAAGATGTTTTTGGCGCTGAGTAATCGTTTCATGTACGCCCTGATAAATAGGATGAAACAGCAAGAAACCTGCCTGGTTACTATTTTCCTGAACCAGTGTAATACGTGATGTCGCCACTGGTTGTCCGCTATCCCTTGCCTGTATCAGCGCCTGGTTGCGTTGTGGATTTGAAGCTACATCATAGCCAATTGCTTTGAGATTGCTCTTTAATGGTTCCAGATAGGTGGCGACCACATATTCTTGCCGCTGTTTTGCTATGATAATCTCTCCCGCCTGGTTTCGTTCTGTAATTTGAAAGTCTCCAAGGCCAGAATTTCGAATCGATGATTCAAAGTCTGCACGTTGATCATTCTTGATTACAGGATTCCAGCCAAAGCCATGAATTCCTGAATCCTTTGTGAGCATATTTTTTACGAAGGTATTAAATTGCTGTCGGGAAACACGGTCAGAACTGACGAAAAATCTTTCTATTGAAGCTACGGAGTCGATATGACGCTTAAAACTGGCGTTAAGCTTTCTTGCGTTGATACTGGCAGCTTGCTGGAATTCATATTCAATTCGCTCATTCTCCTTTTGGCTAATCCAAACAAACAGAAATATGACGATTAGTAACATGCTGACCAGCGGAATTGCAACGGAGTGGCGGCGACTCCACCATAGTGCTCTGGGCTGTGAAAAAAGGATAAACATTAGTGGTGCTGTTATGAAGACTCCGAGCGTATCTCCAACCCACCAGGTGAACCAGCTAAAAGCAAATTCGCCGGCATTAATGACATCGCCCAGGAAGAGGCTGGTTGCGCCAAAGCTGGCGTTAATGACGGAAGCGACAGGACCGGCCAGAAGCATGAACCAGAGAATCTCACTCTCTTTCACCAGTGGTGCCGGGTAACCTACGAAACGTCTTACCAACCATGCAGCGGTGAGTGCTTGTAGAGAGGCTCCAATGGCTGCAGCTGAAGAGACAACTATTACGAGTAATGAAACGGTGCTGTTCTCACTACTGATCCAGATATTAAGCAGCAGCGAACCGAGAAAGACGCC
>JAOUJT010000036.1 GCA_029883105.1 Gammaproteobacteria bacterium | reverse complement strand
ACTGTTGCAGGCGTGTTTTCAGATCTTTTATGTAGGTATCCATGGGCACCATTGTGGCGCTCATAAAAGCCCTGGGCAAGTGCTGGGGAAGCTCTGAGAAATTCCCGGACCATGGAGCTCGAAGGTGAAACATCTGGAGATTGTCTAAGGGTATTGCAGCGCGCGCTCCCCATCACGGCGGTCGCGTGCGACCTTAAGGCTGTGCATCTGTGCAAAGTCCATAATGTACTGGTAGGCCTCAGGATCGTCATCCTGCAGCTCCCGGGCCACCACCAGACACTTCTTGCCATCGATGATGCAGGGATGTACGCCACGATCATATTTCAAGCGATGGTCACTGCCAAAGGTCGCCAGATTGGAACAAATCATCTCTGCCCACACTGACGGTCGAAAGGTGCTGCCTTCCTCCGTGACACCCTCTATGATGATCTTAGCCATGAATACCACCCTTTGATCTCTGCTGCTTCAAGCTTGTGGCATTGTGGTGATAACAACAACGCATAAAGGTAAATTATTTATTAAATAATGCTAATGTATATAAGCGGATTGGTGGGACTGATGTTGCAGGTAACCATGGAAGACCTTACGCAGTGTCGAGAGGGATTGTACCCCTGCCAGTACCTGATCACCGATGACATAGGTTGGTGCAGATTTTATACCTAACTGACGTGCAAGATAAAGATGCTGGTGCAATCGGTCCGGGTACTCCTGACTCGTCCAGGCATGTTCGATGTGCGTCTCTTCGAGACCCGCCTCCCTGGCCAGTCGTCGCAGCAGATTCTCGTCGCCAATATCTACGTTGTCACAGAAATAGGCGGTAAAGATGCCATGCTGCAAGGCCTCAAAAATCTCAGGACTAATGGTCCTGGCCTGCTCAGACAATAACAGCGCCCGGCGTGACTGAGCCTGATTCATTGGTACGGTAAATTCCAGCCCATCCTCTCTGCGTAGATTCTGTACATGACGACTCAGGCTCTGCCAGCGTTCAGTGTTGCAGCGACACAGATCCTGCCCCTGTGCACACTCTGGAAGACGCGGATGCAGCTCCACATGGCACCAATTGATGTCCAGTGTAAACTCCTGACGCAACTGTATCAGACGTGCATGTCCGATATAGCAAAACGGGCAGGTATAGTCAGAAAACACATGCAAACGGATCTCTGCTTGAGGCATATATCCACATAGATATGATGGTATTGGAGCCAAAGTATAGACCAGCTTTCCGTCTCTGCCTTCTCAATGTGCGTTAATCCCGCTCTACCGACACCACCTCTATCGAACCGTCCACCACCTGCCAGCGTATATTCAGATCATAGAAACGGCAGCCATAAATCCGTATCGCCTCCTCGTCCTTGCGATAGGCAGGTCGAGGATCGTAGCTGAGGGAGTCCCGTATCAAGCCCTCTGCACCTGGGTAAACACAGGCATCCAGCGCCAACAATTGCCGCTGTGCCATCTCACTAAACGCCACGGGCATCGACTCCGGTGGGGTATTCGCGATACCGGCATCTGCCCCTTCCACACTGTCGGCATAGGGAAGATAGGGCTTGATATCGATAATCGGTGTACCCTGCAACAGATCTGCACCGCGTACATCCAACCATAAACCATTCTCCCGACGCTCCACCGTCTCCAAGGTCACCAGCGACAGGCCAATGGGGTTAGGTCGAAAGTTGGAACGGGTGGCGAATACACCGATACGTTGATTGCCACCTAGACGTGGTGGCCGCACAGTGGGTCGCCACTGTTCGCGCATGGCCTGGTGAAACACAAATACCAGCCAGATATGCGAGACCGATTCCAGACCACGAAAGGCCTCGTCTCGATCATAGGGAGAAAGGATCTCAATGCTGGCGCGGGCCTCTGGCACCAGCCCAGGTTGTCGCGGGATGCCGAATTTCTCCTGATAGCAGGAGTGGACTCGACCGATAGCGTTGAACTGATATGCGTTTTTATGCGGGATGTTTTCGTTTACCATGTGCGCAGCATAACAATTAAATCAGGATTTTGGCATGACCCGCTTTCTCTCTATCCTCACACTGGCGCTGCTGTTCTGGCAGCCGTTGAACGCCAGTGAACGATCCATTGAACTGGAGGATGGCAGTGATCTGCCCTACCAAGATCTTAAGGCCAACTCAGATATCCTCTATCTGTTGTTGCCGCTGGAGTTTGGCATGCATCAAACCAACGCCGAACTGGGCCGGCAGATGCAAAGGGCGGGACTGCATACCTGGGTGGTGGATCTGCTCAGCCCCAGCTTTTTGCCTATCTCCACCGCCAGTATGGATGAGATCCCAGCCGAGCATGTCTCCGCCATGATCAAGCAGGCGCTGAAGGAGACCCGTAAGGATGTGGTGTTGATTGCCATCGGCCGTACCGCCATCCCGGCCTTGCGTGGCGGACATCACTGGTTACAGCAAAATGAAGATCACACCCGTCTCAAGGGTCTGTTGCTGGTACACCCCAAACTCTATACTGCCACCCCCCAGGCCGGTGAACGTCCCGACTATATGCCTGTGGTCAGCGCCAATCAGTTACCCATCTACCTGTTAAACCCTACTCAGTCCCCCAGCCGCTGGCGTGTGCTGGACGATAGCAAGGCCTTAAGCCAGCAAGGCGCAGAGGTCTTTATCAAGCTGTTACCCGGTGTGCGTAACTTCTACTTCCGCAATCCCAACCCCAGTGCACTGGAGGTGAAAATGAGTCAGCAGTTCCCCGCGACCCTGGAGCAGGGGGCGCGACTACTGGCCAGACTGGAGATCCCTGTAATAGACAAGCTGGTCGCGTTGCCGAAGGAAAGCAAACGGGCAAAGCCAAGGCTGCGCAAGATTGAAAACTATGCGGGAAATCCTCTGGCTCCAGCCCTCTCCTTCCCCGATACCAACGGTGTGCAACAGACCCTGGCCGACTACCAGGGCAAGGTGGTGTTGCTCAATTTCTGGGCCACCTGGTGTCCGCCCTGTGTGCATGAAATGCCCTCCATGGATCGTCTGCAAGACTCTCTCAAGGGACAGCCATTTACCATACTCGCGGTGAATATGGCGGAGGAGGCCGAGACAGTACGCACCTTCCTCAAGCGCGATGTGAAGGTGAACTTTCCGGTGCTACTGGATAGCAAGGGACTGGCATTGAAAGACTGGGATGTCTTCGTCTATCCCACCAGTTACATCATCGACAAACAGGGTCGCATCCGCTCGGCCATGTATGGGGCCATAGACTGGGATACGGATGAGGTCCGGGCTCAGATGCAGGCGCTGATCAACGAGTAGCCTGATCAACATCAGGCTGCGGAGAATCGCACTACTTACACTAAGTTAGATATAATTCTATCGTAAACCAACACACTCAAGCTGGTGTAGTGATTCTGTCTGCTTATGTTTGCCTAACGCTTGTTATCAAATCCAGCACTGTTTCTTTCAATATAAGCCTCAATCAGAGTCACTGGCACACCACCGATCTCCTGTACCACCAGTTTGCCCTTGGGATCGTAGATCAGGAAACCTGGTGTCGGCATAGCTTGCCAACCCGCTTTTGCAAACTCCGGAGAAATCTCGCTGAACAACTGTTTAAATTCCTGCGAATTACCGATCAGATTTGGGAAACTCAGGTTATGACGGGCGATAAACGCCTCAGCCTTCGCCTTCTTTGCGAGACCATCGATGCTTATACCCAGAACCGTCGCAGTCTTATCCTTATAAGCATCATGGAAAAAATCGTAGTTACTCGCCTCCTGATTGCAGACATGGCAGTCATGCGCCCATATCATCACTACCAACCACTTACCCTTACCGGAAAAGTCCTCGATTTTTGCAGCTTTGCCATTAAAGTCCTGGAGTTCCAGAGCCTGCAATGGTGCCACAACACTAATAACTAACAAGAGTAAAGTGGCAATGCCAAAACGTGACGTCATTTGTCTATTCCTGTGTTCCTATTTGTATATCGGCAAGAGGTATGTCTATATAAAAGGCGCTACCCTGCCCCATATCAGTTTTATACGCAATCGTCCCCCCCATGGATTCAATCATCTGCTTGGCGATATTTAAACCCAGCCCACTGCTGTGCGGCTTTTGTTTTGACCCTGATTTTGCCTGTTTGTACCGCTCGAACATATATGGCTGAAATGCCTCGGCGATACCCTCGCCCTGATCTATCACCGCCAAACGTAAACACTCTTCATGTATAAACATATCGACCACTACCTGCTTATGGGCCGGGGTAAACTTTATGGCATTGGAGATAAGATTAAACAACACTTGAATAAAACGTTTTTTATCCACATAAATAGATACATCAAAACAACGCTTTAATTGTAAATCGACTTGATGACTTGAGGCGTAGCCCTGTATTGCACCTACCGCTTCGCGCGTCAGCTCGCCGGCATCACACAATTCATTGTTATATATCAAACCACCCGCATCCAGTTTGCTGATATCCAGCAACTCATTAACCATCTCCAACAAACGCCGACTATTATTTATCGCAATCGATAACATCTCATCCATATTTGTACTCAAAGAACCATCCAATCCAGACTCCAGCAGTCTCAATGAACCATGTATAGAAGTTAAAGGTGTACGAAGCTCATGACTGACATTAGAGACAAATTCATCCTTTAGTCTTTCTAATTTTTTTTCTTTTGTATTATCCACCAGAGTGCAGACCACAGCATTAAGTGATTTCTGCCCCATAAGCACGGCAACACTGGCCTTAAGCTCTTTCAATTCACCATTGCAGGACAACAACCATGCTGGTTCATGAATATGGGAGTTTAGTTGTGTATATGCCTCATGCACCATGCCCATAAGACCGGGGTCTGAATCAGGGAAAATATTATCTGTATAGTGTCGGCCTAGTAGTTCTTCTTGGCTATATCCGCAGATATTGCTTACCATTGTATTTATACGCACGATGACACCCTGCTTGTCAAACACCATAATCCCATCACTAGTGGCATCCATAATGCGTTCGAGAAATTGTGATTTTTCACGAAACATATCTGTAGACTTTACCCGATACGTATTCTCTTGCTTTAATTCTTTATTAAATTCTTCCAGATCCACATTGGCATCTGCCAATCTGTGTACCAGATCAATATTGACGTCTTTCAGATACAGCAGTGCACGCATGGACTCTCCCATCTTATTCGCAGAAAGAATCAGAAGCACCCATAAACTGGCCAGCAAAATTGCAACCAAACCTGAATCGACTATAAAGAATAGTGCAATAACAAACGGCAGTAACATAATGCAAACAAATATTACATATACATATTTAAACACCACAAGAATCGGGAATGCGCCGGCACTAATGCCTAATGCAAGAATAATAAGAAGGAGTTGATACTCACGATCACTGCTTAGAAAAATAATAAACAACATCATTGACCAAACACTGGCAAACGCTATCGCATTCACCTGCAGCATCCTGAACAAATAGATGCTTAGCTTTTTATCTCTATTGTCATTTTTTTCATTTATCCAATACGCCGACAGTGAAACAAGCAAAACACTAATCACCAAGCCTGCCCAAAAATTGATGATATAGCCGTCGTTAACAAAAATATAAAATGGACGATATAACAGCAGCAGCAATACAAAGCCTGCCAACACCATATACGGAATATAACGCATGACTAATCCGCTCGAATTGGAGCTATGCAACTGGTTGGTTCGCTGAGCCTCAGATATGTCCATATATATTGTTATCGTTATTCACTGTCCCTTAAACATAAACCTTGTTATCAATTTATCAATCTATCGGGGTGATTATTTCAACCTTAATCGCTTTTGTATTGCTCGCTTATCTATGCCAATCTAAGACTCGCTATTAATTTTATGGTTGATTCTACGATGTCATCCGAACTCAAGGTACATTCAGGCCTACAGCCATCAGAACCGCTATACAAACGCGCCCCCAGCCGCGATGAAAATGGTAAAAGTTACAGTGATCTTATGATGCTTATCCCAAAACTTAACAAACGCAGCCCGGATGAGGTTGAGGTTCGACTGGCACGTATCAGCCAGGTATTGGATCAATATAAGCATGTGGTGGTGTTTGCCGATCTAAACCTTAAAATCAATGTCTTATGGATTAGCTTTGTCGCCGTACCAGGTCTCACCTACGAGATTTCTGCCGCCATCAAACAGCAGGTTCCCGAGGCCAGCCTGGTGGCAGATCAGCCACAATAACCCTAGTAAATAAGGGTTCACCAATATTTAACAATTTCACACTGTAAAATGATGTATAAAAAGCCTCCCCTTTATTGTTGGTAAGAGAGAGATTTGTCCAGTAAAAAGCCCCCTCACGGCAGTGAACAGCATATATTGGTGGAATCTCAACTAACTGCCATGGTTCACCAGCATATCCCCGCCGGGATAGTCGCTACGCTATTCAATGGCAGTGTCATTCTTTATGCATTGTGGGGCACCATTAGCAGCTTTACCCTCTTGCTGTGGTTTGGTCTGGTAACAGCGATAAATTCAGGACGACTGCTGGAGGTCTATCTATATAGACGTATCAAGCCCAGCGCAGAAGATTCCGTAGTATGGGCAAAGTGGTTTACCCTCGGGGCAATCCTGGCCGGAGCAGGCTGGGGATTCGCTTCACTATGGCTGATCCCCGCAGATAGCATTGCTCATCAAATGATTATCATCATCATCGTGGCAGGTACTGTGGCCGGTTCAACCTCCACACTGGCACCACTTGCCAAAGCCTTTATCCCATTTTGTCTCCTCAGCGTGATTCCATTAACCATAAAACTTTTTTTGCTTGATGGTGAAGTACACACGTTAATTGCTGTAGTGAGTATCGTATTCACCCTCTTTATGATCTCTGCTGGCAAGATAAATCGCCAGAATCTGATTACCTCTCTCACTCTCACCTATGAGAATAACAATCTGCTAGGCAAGCTTGAAACAGAAAAACAACAGGCGACTAATCTTAATAAAACCCTAAAAAATGAAATAGGACAACGCATAGATGCCGAGATACTACTAAAGAAGAGGGAACTAAGCCTTGAAGATGCTCAACGTATTGCCAAAATGGGAAGTTGGGAATCTAACATTGAAACCCGGCAGGTAAGCTTATCCAATGTAATGAAATCACTTTTTGGCTTCTCGCCAGAGCAGGATTCGGTGAGTGCGATTTCTTTTCTCAATAAGATCATTGCGGCCGATAGGATTCGGGTTGATCAGGCAAGAAACGATGCCATGAATCACTTACGTAGCTATCAAATTGAATACCAAGTCAGCGGTGAAAATGGTAAAAATCGTATTTTTGAAGAACAGGGAGTTGTTCGCATCGACAAATCGGGCAGTGCCTCTGGTCTCGCCGCCATCGTACTGGACATTACCCATCGAAAGGAGACCGACAAATTAAAAAACGATTTTATCTCTACCGTCAGCCATGAACTACGCACACCGCTTACCTCTATATCCGGCACGCTAAGTTTACTGGAAAGTAATACGATCGTTCCTCTGCCTGACAAGGCCCACCATCTGGTTAGCCTTGCACACCGTAATGCCTTGCGCCTTACACATTTGGTCAATGACATACTGGATATAGACAGGCTGGGCTTTGGAGGTCTACCGCTAGAACTCAAACCTGTTGATCTGGTTCGCATCGTTAACGATGCGATAGAAGAAAATCAAGGTTATGCCGAAAACCTTCATGTAAAAATCAAACTGTCTGATCCGCCTGAGTCTATTTATATCTATGGGGATACCGAACGTCTCAATCAGGTTCTCACCAACTTTCTTTCCAATGCTGCAAAATACTCTCCCCAAGACGACATAGTTACCGTCTCGATACTGCCCACGAAAGACAGAGTAAGGATTGAAGTACGAGATAATGGTCCAGGTATTGAGAAAGCCTTTCACGACAAGGTGTTTCAAAAGTTCAGTCAGGGGGATACCTCTGATTCACGCTTTCAATATGGTTCTGGCCTTGGACTGAGCATAGCTAAACTGATTATCGATAAACATCATGGCAAGATAGGTTTTGACACAGAAGTCGGCGAAGGCACGAGTTTCTGGTTTGAGTTACCTTTGGACGAGAAGAAATAACATCTGTTTTGTCTATTCCATATCGCAGAAAATTTCTAATACACGAAAATCTAACACAGCCTTTCCAACCATGTAAAAGGCTATGTAAAGAAATACGTGTCGTCGCATCACTCCTTGCGTGTTGAGAGGAATATGCCACTAAATATCGCACTGATACCAATCACATGATAAAGAAAAAAGCTCTCGCCTAAAAAGGTGATGGACATCAACGTGCCGAACACTGGCATCAAATGGATGAACAGACTGGCACGGGCAGGCCCGACCTCCGCGACACCATAGTTATAAAACCAAACCGCCAACACGGAAGGAAAGATCCCCACATAGGCAAAACTGGCAACCATCTCTCTGTTTAATATCAATGGTGGCGACTGCATCCACTCCCATAGATAAAATGGCAGAATTCCAACGATGCCGATAAAGATGATCACCGCCAGGAAGACAATGCGATTGATCCGTACATCCAGCCCCTTCATCCATATCGTATACAAGGCCCAACTGATCGCCGCCACAAAGATCAATAAATCTCCACGATTGAAGCTCATGGCGGTAAACACCTGCCAGTCACCACGACTCAAAATCACCATCACCCCGACTACCGAGATAGCGACACCAATAAATTGCGTGCGAGCCAGATGCAGGTGTAAGAAGAACCAGCTAAGCAAAAGGGTCAGCACAGGAATAAATGCGTTGATCAATAAGGCATTGGTGGCATTGGTATATTGTGTGCCCAGGTAGACCAGACTGTTAAAACCACTGATACCGGTCAGGGCCAGTAACACTATGCGTCCCCATTGCGCCTTTAACAAAGGCCATTGTGATTTCAACAAGTGCAGTACAAATGGTAACAACAGTAGCAGGGCGATCACCCAGCGCCAGAAGGAGAGGGTCATTGGCGGGATCGCAGTATGGATCGCACGGGCAAGGACAAAATTTCCAGACCAGAACAAGGCGGTCAGGGTTAACAGCAGATAGGGATTTTTATACCAGCGCACAAGCTTCACCGTCATCATATTTCATCATACAAAAAGCACCGACTTCCGTTCCAGGTACTACAAAGTCCTATTATACGGCCCAAAAAAAAGCCGGACCGCAATTGATCCGGCTTTTTATACCAATAATGGACTCTAATCGATTGTAAACGTCATCATCCCTATACCGCTCTTGCCATCACCAGTACTAACCTTGACACTACCACCGTACATGCCCGACTTCCAGTTACCCACCGGGCCACGATCCAGGAACAACGTATAAAGGCCATTTGTACCAGCAAAGAAATTGTCACTGCCACAGCTTACATCATCACAGATTACCGCTGTTCCCCCTCCGGCCGGAACAAAGGGATTACTCGCACTAAACGCCGTAAGATCAAGGCCATTAACAGCAGCACCTGCATGATTTGTTACCTGTATAAATACACGTATGGGATTGTGGTTGCCGCTATCAGCCGCTGTGTAATCATGATTAGCACACTGAACCCCAATACTGGCGCAATAGGCAGTGTCAACCCGGACTTCCACATTAAGCCCGTGACTCATCCCGGCAAGACTGGTATTGATGCTATCAACCGAATCCTGCAAGCTAGACACGTCTGCTGCAATACCGTTAACAACCCCTTGTACGGTATCCACACTGTCTTGCACTACATCTAACTGGTCTTTCATCTCATCAAACGGGTTCGCCGCATGCACTGCCAGTGGTGTCAGTAATAACAAGAATGTAGCTATACAAATAAGGTATGTATTTTCTCTCTTCATGGCGCATCTCCTTATGTTCTTGCTGAGTGGATCTAAAACCTAGCAAAGAATACAGAGCCTGCAACGATGAAAAAATAAGGGGATATAGTAGAACCATTCCAACCACTATCTCCGAGATCTGGATCGCAAAGCCATTGTCAACAGTGGCATCTACCACCACATACCGGGATTTATATGGCAGATCAAATACTGTTGCACCTCTTCTGCCAGTCAGAAGCGCGCCGTCAGGACTGACGCCAGCGAGCCAGGTCACAATCGGCGTCCAGTAACTCTCCTTCCAGCAGATGGCGTCGCAGCTGTCGGGCATAGTAAGGGATCATCAGGCTGCCACGAGAACCAAAGCCATTAAAGATCCACAGCCGATCCTGATTAGGATGACCACCAATAAGCGGGAGGCGATCCCTGCTATTGGGTCGAAGACCTGCTTCATGCTCCACGACCTTAACGGGTAATTTACTCCCGGTAAATTTATCCAGCTCATCCAGAAGATGCGTTTTGGCCTTTTCCGTCGGCACTTGATCACGATGCTCCCAGTCATAGGTCGCACCTAGCTTGAACTGCTGCGGACTCACGGGCAGCACCCACTTACCAAAATTGGCAATGACATTTGGCAGCGCCTGCTGATGCTCCAGGGTGAGTATCTCCCCCTTTACCGGGGTTAACGGTAAATCACCAAACCATGGATTTTCTACAGCGCGAGACCCTTCGCAAAAAATCAAACGCCTTGCGTTTATGTCGCCTATACCCACACCATCCTTGTCCATAACAATGCTGGAATAGTCACAATCCATTTGCTGATAACTCTGTCTCTGCTTCAACCAATCTTTCATTGTGGTCAGTAACAGCTTGGTATCGATGTAACCGGTCTGCGCCACCTCGCCAAGGCCCAACTCTGCATGGTATGGCTGAGCCTGCTCAGCAGGCTTTATCTCACTGAGATAGGGGGCATAATCTGCTTCATCCAGCCGTTCCTGCCAGGCTTGTTGCTGTTTTGTATTGGTAAAGATGCGCCACATAGGAAGTTCATGACGTATATGGACAGACAACGCTTCCTCCAGCTGGCTATACAACACATCTGCCGCAGCCAGCCAGGCCTCGGTATGTACAGATTTGACCATGCGCATACCGGTAATTGGGTTAAGCAAACCAGCGGCCACCCACGATGAAGCAGTGATATGCCCATTGTCGATCACGATGACACTTTTGCCCGAGTGGATCAGCTCCCAGGCCAGCAGGCTACCGGCAAGCCCCTGGCCGAGGATCAGATAGTCTTTCATTTTCTACCCCTGAGAGAGAGGAAGATATTGTAGCAACCGTGGTAGATTAGGCATATACAACAAGTGTCACTCGAACTCTAGGCTATACCTGCCAGCCGTATTTACTTGCCATCTGCTGAGCTTGTGCCGGCACATCGGTTTTAATAAAGTGGGTGTATAAAACCTGTACACCGATCATGTGGTTGATCACCGCATCCAGGTTTACCTGGGTGGCAGCCGGGGTGTTCGGATCTTCATGCAGCGCAAACAGCGCTTTCACCCCATCCTTATCCAGTAGACCGGCTTCATCGATCGTAGCATCACTCAGATATTTATCCGCGAGCATCTTCATTGCCTGCCACTTCTTTGGATCTGTATGAGCTGGAGGGGCCATAAAGGCAAATTTTTCCCGTTCATACAGTACGGTCGGCAACACACCCTTCATTGCTTCGCGCAGCACATACTTCTCGGTTCTGCCCTTGATACGCAAGGTCGGCGGAATAGTGGCCGCAAACTCCGCCAGATGATGATCCAGAAACGGAGGTCTGGCTTCCATCGAGTTGGCCATGTCTACCCTGTCACCTCCCCAGGTGAGTATCTGTCCTTCCAGCATGGTCTTGATCCAGACATATTGCGCCTTATCCAGCGGATGACGCTGGTCCAGCATGTCTGCATCCAGTGCCTCACTAATGGCCTTACCCGGCTGATAGTCCTGCAACTGCTCGCGTAACTGCGGGTGCAGTAGATTAGGCACATGGCGTGCCGATGCCAGCCAGGGTTGCAAACAACTGGGAGTAAATCCGATCACTCGTTCCAGGCTTTCATCATGGATCTCTTCCTCTGCCAGCATCGCACCTTTAAACAATTTGTTTCCTTCTGCCAGAATCGCCTGCCAGTTGCTACGCTCGGCCTCGCTTAAGGTATCCAGCCCATGCAGAAACATATCACGACGAAATGCGGGATATCCGGCAAACAGTTCATCCGATCCCTCTCCGGTCACAACCACCTTATAGTTCGCCTGATTCACATGACGACTCATCAAAAGTTTCGCTACACCCAGTGTGTTATAGATAGTCCGTTCGGTATGCCAGAGTGTCTCTTCAAGATTATCATACAGGTGATCGGCATTGAGACGCATAACATCCTGATCCGCATCCACCGACTGCGCCATCTCTACGGCAATCGGTGTTTCATCATAGTTCTTGTCATCAAAGCCGATGGTAAAGGCCTTTACCGGCGACTGTTGTGTGGCTGAAGACATACCGAGTATCGAACAGGAGTCGATCCCTCCGGACAGATAACAGGCCACCGGCACATCCGCTTCCAAACGTAATTGCACCGCCTCGAGCAATTTTTCTTTCACCCCATCTATATAGAACTCCTCGTTCTCTGGCGCATCCTGTTCAAGGCGCTCCGCCATGGTCGGAAAATCCATATCCCAATATTTTTCTTCGCTGATAAGGAACTTTCCATGCTTACGCTCGATGCTGATCACATAGCCTGGCTGCACCTGCCGAACACCTTTATACGCCGTGGTACCCGGCACCATGGTTTGCATCAGTTGATGGTAAACCCCCTCTGCATCAAACTCGCGTACCACCTCAGGATGGGCAAACAACACCTTTATCTCTGAGCCAAAAACTATCTTGCCATTCACCTCGGTCCAGTAGAGGGGCTTTACACCAAAGCGGTCGCGCACCAGCATCAAACGATCACGTTTCTTGTCATATAAAGCAAAAGCAAATTCACCACGCAAATGCGGCAGCATATCTTCAAGCCCAAGACGCGGATATAACTGCAACACCATTTCCGAATCGCTTTTGGTTTTAAAACGAGCACCATCCAGTGTCAGTTCTGCACGTATGCGCTTGTAATCATAAAACTCACCATTGTGAGTCAACAACAGTTGTCCGTCAGCTGAGATAAAAGGTTGCCGACTACGCTGTTCATTTAGATCTATAATAGATAACCTGGCATGCGCAAACCCCACCCCCTGCTCTTTAATAACATGATAGCCAAAACCATCCGGACCACGATGATGTTGAATTGCCGCCATGTTCACCAACAGCTGAGGATCTATACCATCTTCAGCCTTACTATTAAAGATTCCGCCTATACCACACATAGAAATATTAGTACCTTAAAAAAGTTACACCTAGAAACGTACAATGCTCGACATTAATGCCATACGCACAAACACCGCACCACGCGCCTGAGCGAAATACCAGTTGTGTTTGCTATCATCCAGTTCGGTAGAGAGTTCATCGCCACGTGCCAGTGGATGCAAAATAATCGCGTCCGACTTGAGGGGTGAATCCTTATCCAGTTTATATTCCAGTCCATGCTCCTCGTAGGTATCACCAACCCAGGCAATGGCATTGATATAAACAATATCCATAGCGGGCAGCTCTCTCTCCATATCTGCACTAATACGAATATTCAGCCCTTCGTTTTCCAGCTCTTCTTTCTGTCCCTCATCAAAACCGGTATCACGGTTACAAATAATCACAACCTCACAAATCACATCACTGAACTGGGAAAACAGCAGCAACAAACTACGCACCGTACGCATACGACGCGGGTTACCGATGATTGCAATGCGTACCTTCTTCTCCTCCGGCACATCTTCCATTAGCAGTTCAGGACGCCACTTAAAGATCGCATACATATCTGCCAATGCCTGTGTTGGGTGTTCGTCGGTACCGTTACCTGCATTAATAATAGGTATGCGCAAACCCTCCAACATCTCATAAATGGCATTGTTATTAGAGTCACGTAGCACCACAACATCACCGTAGTGGTTCATCATCTCCGCCACATCGCTAAGTGACTCACCCTTGGCGATACCTGTGGTAGAT
This sequence comes from Gammaproteobacteria bacterium, assembly GCA_029883105.1. Lineage (GTDB taxonomy): Bacteria > Pseudomonadota > Gammaproteobacteria > Thiohalospirales > Thiohalospiraceae > JABURT01. Next base: position 1,886 of record JAOUJT010000036.1, on the reverse strand, counting down.
GGATCGGTAATAGAAATAATATCTCCACCCAGTCGATGCCAGACACTTTCAAACGAGAGACGAGTGCGGGTACTGGGTTCGTAAAACGCACTAATCAGGATCTTTCCGGTGAGTGGGAACTGACCAAAACTTTGCTGTGTTTCAAATTTTGCAGCCAGACGGCATAACTGGATGATCTGCTCACGTTCAAACTGGCGGGAAGAAATGATCGAGTGTCCCGCCAGTTCCGCAGTCTTGCCGGGTTGTTCGGTCACTATATCCAGCAAGGTCAATGGACGCTCTATCCCTTCGGTCCAGTTTTCCTTCTCAACACGCTCTTCCAGTTTTGGGTGTACTTTATTTACCATAAGCGACCTCTCTTCCAGTCACGAAACCACAGTACCAATAAACTCACCAATGCAATGCCGGTGATCGTTAAAGCAAGGCCAACAAGAATAGTTAAAAATGATACTGATGCTGTCATAGTTCTGTACCATTGTTATGTGGGTTAAGTTTTTCCCAGGCAAAGTTATCCGCTTTAAGCCAGAGACTGATAAGAACAACAGACATGGATACCGCAGCCGACACCAGCGCTGCGACATAAAAGCCGATGGCAAAATAGGCCCAAAGACCCAACACCGTACCCGCCAGCATCGCCAGGCTGGCCCCGGTGGCGTTTGCCTTTCTCAGATACAGGCCCGCGACAATAGGCCAGATAGTGCTGGCGACAAAGGCACCGGTAAAGTAGAGCAAGGACGCCAGGGTTGTAAGCCTGGGCAAACACAACAGCCAGGTCACCAGGCCAAGCATCAACAACACCCAGCGGGCAATCTTCTGCAACTCCAGCGCGTCGGCCTGAGGACGCAGATGTCCTTTGTAGATATCCTGCACGATCAGATCCGAGGTGGCAGCCAACAGTGAATCGAGACTGGAAGCCAATGCCGCAAATACCACAACAAACACCACCACGGCACCACCAACCCCGAGGAGTTTCGCCGCCACCAGGGGGCCAACCATATCGGCAGCCGGAATATTTATTCCCAGTGCCGGCGTGGCCAGTGCAACAAAACCGGCAACAACAGGGATCGGCAACCAGAACAGGCCCGCCGTCATATAGGCCTTAAAACCCACATTGGCGCGAAATGCAAAGGCCCTGCTCCACCATACATTGGAGTGGAAGATCTCACCGACGCCAAACAATAAATTGTTAAACAAAAACATAATCGCCGCCGGCATAAGCAGGTTCAGCAGTTCGGGCCGCTCCTCTGCCACGGCAAAATGGATGTTCTCGATACCGACTTCGGTAAGGGTAAGCGTCGCCAGGATAATCAGTCCCAGCAGGATGATGATGGTTTGCAAAAAATCGGTACCGATAACCGCTCGCAGACCACCTAGTATGGTGTAGGCCACGCAAATAAACAGGATCACACTCATACCCAATTTATAGTCGATGCCGGTCAAAGCATGGATCAGCACACCACCTGCCATCCCCAGACTGACCAGCCAGCCAAGACCATAGAAAAGAGAGATCAGCAGAAAGATGCGCCAACTGGTTTTTCCATAACGCAAACGAACAAAATCGCCGCTGGTATAGCCATGAGGCATCAGTTGATGGATTCGTTTTGCCAGCGGAGCAAACAACATCAGCCCAACCGAGCCGAGGGAGTATCCCAGCATTCCCCATACACCCAACTGCAGTGCAAGTTGGGGCGCTGCCATCGTCGTATTACTGGTTACCCAGGTCGCCATCGCCGTCGCTGTTGCCAACGCAAAACCGACATTACGTCCGGCTAACATATACTCATCCAGCTGCTTCGCCTTACGGCCCCAGAACCAGCCCAGTCCTATCCAGACAAAACTAAACAGCGCCAGGATCAACCAACCGATTTCGGGACTGAGGATTGCAG
>JAOUJT010000035.1 GCA_029883105.1 Gammaproteobacteria bacterium | reverse complement strand
TATACCGTCATAGTAAATCACTATATGCATAATAACGTAGATATAGTGGGTTGTAGCATCATCCATTGAATCATGGGTATGTCACTATTATCAATGGTTATAATATTTTTAGGTATTCCTGAAATAAAACGTGGTAATTTATTAGGCCTGATTCACTTGTATTGGGTGATGACGGGCATGGACAATTTTTTCTTAGAAACGAGTGATGTATGGACGGTTTAAAGTGGACAGACAGCATTGATATTGCCATCGAGCTTGATGAGGCACATCCTGATGTTGATCCCCAATGGGTTCGTTTTACTGATCTACATACTTGGGTGTGCGAGCTCAATCACTTCGATGATGACCCTGAAGGCTCCAGTGAAAAAATACTTGAGGCTATACAGATGGCCTGGCTTGACGAACGCGACTAACCCAGGCTTCAACCCGCTTAATCTATACCCACTCTAGGCCCTGGTTCTCCCTAGTCTGGAGCCTTCGATATCCTAAAATATTTATCCATTTAAAATCAATGGCTTATATGTTTTTGGCCTCTGTTTTGTTGTGACTGCGCAGATTGCGTCTGTGGACAACAAACGGTAAACTCTCCAGCTTGGATTTTGCCTGCAAAATCAACCAGATTTCGTACCGTTCGTGGTCTCACGGATGGGTCTGTATCATGAATTATTACTATTTACTGGAGTTATGGCCATGGCCGTTGAACGCACTATTTCTATCATCAAGCCCGATGCAGTTGCCAAGAATGTTATTGGTGAGATCTACAGCCGTTTTGAGTCCCAGGGACTGAAGATCGTTGCTGCCAAGATGAAGCAGTTGAGCCAGGCCGATGCCGAAGGCTTTTACGCGGTACACAAAGAGCGTCCTTTCTTTGCTGATCTGGTTTCTTTCATGACCTCTGGTCCGGTAATGATTCAGGTTCTGGAAGGTGAAGATGCTGTCGCCAAGAACCGTGAGATCATGGGTGCCACGAATCCTGCCGAAGCCGCCAAAGGCACTATCCGTGCCGATTTCGCTGTGTCTATCGACGAGAATGCGGTTCATGGCTCTGACAGCGCGGAAAATGCCAAGATCGAAATGGATTACTTCTTCTCTGCTGACGAAGTTTGTGCTCGTATCCGCTAAGGGATTTCCGGCACACGTCTAACGACTCAAAACATCCTCCAGGGCTGATATGCCCCAGAGGGACTAAATCCTGTAACAAGGTAGGAGTACCAACCGGATGACGACCGAATCCAAGGTCAATCTGCTGGGACTGAATCGAGAAGAGATGGGGGCCTTCTTCACCACGATTGGTGAGAAGGCCTTTCGTGCTACTCAGGTCCTGAAGTGGCTACATCAATATGGCGTTGATAATTTTGATGCCATGACCAATCTGAGCAAATCCCTGCGTGATCGCCTGCAGGAGGTCGCGGAGATCCGTGTGCCAGAGGTGATCATGGATCAAAAGTCTGATGATGGTACTCGCAAGTGGTTGTTCCGTCTGGATGATGGCAATGCCATCGAGACCGTCTTTATCCCCGACAAGGAACGCGGCACCCTGTGTGTCTCCAGCCAGGTAGGTTGTGCCCTTGACTGCAGTTTCTGCTCCACCGCGCAACAGGGTTTTAATCGCAACCTCAGCAGTGCCGAGATTGTCAGCCAGCTATGGTTGGCGAATCAGTTACTGGGACGGGAACCCAATGGCGACAGAGTGGTGACCAATGTCGTTTTCATGGGCATGGGTGAACCACTGCTGAATTTTGATGCCGTGACCAGCGCCATGGACATCATGATGGAAGATTTTGCCTACGCACTGTCCAAGCGTCGAGTGACTCTGAGTACCTCTGGTGTGGTGCCCGCTCTTAACCGTTTGAAAGAACGCAGTGATGTGGCCCTTGCGGTATCCCTGCATGCGGTACGTGACGATCTGCGCAATGAATTGGTGCCCATCAATCGAAAATACCCCATCAAGGAGTTGATGGAGGCCTGTCGTAACTATCTGGATCGTGATGGTCGCCGTCGTATCACCTGGGAATATGTGATGCTGGCCGGAGTAAACGACAGTGATGCGGATGCCCATCAGTTGGCGAAGCTTTTAAAGGGAATCCCCTCCAAGGTTAACCTGATCCCGTTCAATCCGTTCCCCAATACCCATTACAAGAGTTCCGATCGCGAGACCATACTGCGTTTCCAGAATATCCTTATCAATGCCGGTATTATCACCATTACCCGCAGGACCCGTGGTGAGGACATCGATGCCGCCTGTGGGCAGCTTGCGGGTAAGGTGGAAGATCGCAGCAAGCGTCGCTTCCGTAATATCGAGGTAAGCCACGAGCAGATATGAACGGACCTTGGATTTCCCTATACATGTTGGCATTGTTGGTGGCTCTTTCTGCCTGTAGTTCAGGCGAGAAAAAACCAGACAAGCCAGAGATTAAAGAGACCCCTGCCAAGATCAATGCCGAGTTAGGGCGTGGCTATATGCAGCAGGGTGACTATAGGCTAGCGATGGAAAAATTAGAGACCGCGCTTAGCTACAATCCGCAGCATGACAAGGCCCATCACTACATGGCACAGCTCAACCGTCTGCTGGGTGATAGCGAAGGTGCGATCAAGCACTACCAACTGGCCATCGAACTGGCACCAGATAACTCACAGCTGCGCAATAATTATGGTGCCTATCTGTGCGAACAAAAGAAGTATAAAGAGGCCGAGGTACATTTTCTCCTCGCGATTAATGACCCCCTATTTGAAGGCAAGCTACAGGCCTATGAAAATATCGGCCTCTGTGCCTATGAAGCGGGCGATTTGGAGAAGGCGGAAAAGTATTTACGCAAGGCCTTACGTATAAACCCTAAGTTACCTTATTCCCTTATCCAGATGGCGATGATCCATTTTGATAATGGCGAATATCTGCGTGCACGAGCCTTTTTGCAGCGCTACGAAGAGGTCGGCCCCGTTACCGCAGCAAGTCTGTGGTTAGGGGTGCAGGTGGAACACCAGTTGGGTGATCGGAAAACCATGCAACGTTACGCTACAGAGCTATCACGCAATTTTCCTGATACGGAACAGTGGCGCGCCTATACCAGGCAGCGTTGGTAAAACTTCAAATAGAGGACGGACGTTTGTCGAATAACATTCAGGCCATTCGTGGCATGCATGACATCAAGCCAGAGCAAACCCCATATTGGCAATTTCTGGAGGGCACAGTACGCGATGTACTTCAGGCCTACAGTTATGATGAGATCCGTATGCCGCTGGTAGAAAAGACGGAGTTGTTTAAGCGCTCCATCGGCGAGGTCACAGACATCGTTGAAAAGGAGATGTACACCTTTGAGGATCGTAATGGTGACAGTCTCACTTTACGCCCGGAAGGTACGGCTAGTTGTGTACGTGCCTGTATGGAAAATGGTCTTCTGCATAACCAGGTTCAGCGTCTTTGGTATATGGGGCCGATGTTCCGCCATGAACGTCCACAAAAGGGACGCTATCGCCAGTTCCATCAAATCGGTGTCGAGGCTTTTGGTATGTCGGGAGCGGATATCGATGCCGAGTTGATCCTCATGAGTGCGCGTATGCTCAAACAGTTAGGACTGTTTGACAATGTAGTGTTGCACATCAATTCCCTGGGCACCTCAGATGCTCGTACTGTCTATCGCAGCAAGTTGGTGGAATACTTTTCTGCCCATGGCGATAAGCTGGATGATGACAGTCAGCGTCGTTTGCAGAGTAACCCCTTACGTATACTCGACTCCAAGAATCCGGACATGCAACAGTTGATCGAGGATGCCCCCAAGTTGATGGATCACCTGGACGCAGAATCTCTGGCGCATTTTGCACGTTTGAAAGCATATCTGGACCAGGCCGATATTAAATATATTGTGAATCCTCGCCTGGTACGTGGCCTGGATTATTACAGTCGCACGGTATTTGAGTGGATTACCGATCAACTAGGTGCTCAGGGTACGGTGCTAGCCGGTGGGCGCTTCGATGGTCTGGTGGAACAGTTGGGTGGTAAGCCTACCCCCGCTATTGGTTTTGCCATGGGCATAGAGCGTCTGGTAGCGTTGCTGGAGGATAATAATCTGGCACAGCAAGTAGATCATGCTCCACATGCCTATTTACTGGCGATGGGAGAAAGTGCCCAGCTTACGGCTATGCAACTGGCAGAACAGCTACGTGATGAAATAAAAGGCATTCGCATTTCTCTACATTGTGGAGATGGTAGCTTTAAGAGCCAAATGAAAAAGGCAGACAAGAGTGGTGCAAACTTTGCGCTGATTCTGGGTGAAGATGAGATCAATAGTGGCACCATTGCCATAAAAAATATGCAATTGGGTGAACAAGAACATAAAGATCAGACACAACTGGCGGATTATCTGGCTACAGCATTGGGTCTGAATAAATAACGAAACGGGGAGGTTTTTGTGGAACACGAAGAAGAACAGTTAGAGAAGATTCGCGACTGGTGGAACAAGAACGGTAAGGCGGTAATCCTTGGTGTCATAGCGGCGATTATTTCTGCGGTATCCGTGCAGAGCTGGATGGTCAGTGAACGTGTGCATGTAGAGACCGCTTCAGCTGAGTATGCGCAGTTATTGCAGTATCTGGAGAGTGATCAGGCCAAGGCTGCCGGTGTGGCAGAGCGCATCGTCAGTGACTACGATGATACGGTTTACGCCAGTTTGACTTCCATGTTGCAGGCCAGAATAGCGGCCGAAAAAAATGACTGGGAAAAGGTCTCTAGCTCTTTGAACTGGGTGGTGGAAAATACCGATGATGAAGGTATGCGGCATATCGCCCGCCTGCGTTTGGCCCGAGTGTTGATGCAGCAGGATAAACTGGATGCTGCTCTGGCTCTGCTAGACGGAATTGAACATGCTGCTTTTGCTGCAGATTACGAAGAGTTGCTGGGTGACATCTACCTGCAACAAGGCGATAAGGACAAGGCCAGGGCTGCATATGCCAAGGCGGTCGTGCTGGCCTCGGCAAGTGGTAATAACCGTCTGTTGCAAATGAAGCTGGACGATCTTGTCATAGAGAGTAAGGAAACCAAGTAGTGCGTGTATTAAGTCTGTGCTTACTCTCCGTCTGGCTGCTTACCGCCTGTGGTAGCAGTCCGGTACGGGTAGCGAATCCAGTGCCCAAGATTAAGTCAGAGTTCGATGTTAAAGAGCTGTGGCAGGTTGATGTGGGTGTAGGTGTAGAACAACGGCACTTAAAGCTGACGCCTGTTCAGGATAACAAGATCCTGTATGTGGTTGATCACAGCGGTAGCTTAATGGCCCTGGACATCGATAGCGGTAAACGCCAGTGGAAGCGCCGTTTACCGGTCAAGATATCGGCCGGTATCGGCTTAGGTGGAGGACAACTGTATGTGGCCTCAGCGGAAGGTGATGTTCTGGCCTTGAATGCAGAAGATGGCAAACTGGTTTGGCGTGCCTTAGTCTCCAGTGAGGTATTGGCACCGCCGGTACACGCTCACAATACCCTCTTGGTACATACCAGCGATGGCAAACTGTTTGCGCTGGACAGTAGCGGTGGTCGGGTACGCTGGAGTTATGATCGCAGTGTGCCGGTACTGAGTTTACGTGGTACCAGTGCACCTGTGGTACATCAGGGCACGGTGTTTGAAACCTTTGCTAGTGGCAAACTGGCCATCATGCAGTTAAGCGATGGCAAGGTGCTATTCGAACGTCCATTAGGATTTGCTACGGGTCGTTCTGATCTGGAGCGTATGAATGATGCGGATGCGGGTCCTTTGCTCGACCGTGATGTGATCTATACCGCCACTTATCAGGGCAGTATTTTGGCCTTGAACCTGCGTAGCGGTGCTCAATTGTGGAGTCGTAAGCTGTCCATACATCAGCCCATGACCATGGATAGCCAAATTTTATACAGCGTAGATAGTGACGATACAGTCTGGGCCTTGAATAAGCTCAATGGTGTCCCCGTTTGGAAACAGGACGCCCTGTTTGCTCGCCAGCTCTCGGCCCCGGTGTTAATGGGCAATTATCTCCTAGTAGGTGATTTCGAAGGCAATCTGCACGTAATCAACAAACAGGACGGACGTTTTGTTGCCAGATACGATGCAGAGATAACCGAGCACCGCTATAACAAAACCCAGGGTGGAATACAGGTGAATCATCCCAAGGATAAATTGGCCATTCTTTCTACACCATTGGTGGTGAATGATACGGTCTATATCTATAGTCGCAATGGCCGCCTGACGGCCTTACAAATTCCGCAAGCAAGGTAGTAATCAAATACATGAAACCGGTCATCGCTCTGGTTGGGCGCCCCAATGTGGGCAAGTCGACCCTGTTTAACCGTCTCACCGGTACCCGTGATGCCCTGGTTGCGGATCAACCGGGACTAACCCGTGATCGAAAGTATGGCGACGTCAGCAAGAACAAACGTAGTTTCATCCTTATAGATACCGGTGGTTTAAGTGGTGAGGATGAAGGTATCGATGTCAACATGGCCAAGCAGTCTTGGCAGGCGGTGGAAGAAGCGGACCATGTGATGTTTCTGGTGGATGCCCGCTCCGGGTTGAATGCCGCTGATGAATTTATTGCTCAACAATTACGTCAATACGGCAAGCAAATAACGGTGGTGGTGAATAAGGCAGAAAGTCTGGATCCTACTCTTGTTTCTGCAGAATTTCATGCCCTCGGATTTGGTCAACCGCTGGCCATCTCTTCTGCTCACGGACAAGGTATTACGCAACTGATCGAGACCTTGATCCCGGAAGAAAATGTTGTCGAGGATGAGGAAAAAGAAGATAAGGGTATCCGTGTGGCGATTGTTGGACGACCCAATGTCGGCAAGTCCACTCTGGTTAATCGCATCATGGGTGAAGAGCGTGTGGTGGTCTTTGATATGCCAGGAACCACTCGCGATAGTATCTTCATACCCTTTGAGCGCGATGGACAGCTGTACACCTTCATTGATACGGCTGGTATACGCCGTCGCACACGTGTCAAAGAGGTGATAGAGAAATTTTCTATTATTAAAACGCTGCAGGCCATCGATGCCTCAAATATTGTGGTTATGGTATTGGACGGCAGTGAGGAAATCAGCGAACAGGATGCGCATCTGTTGGGTTATGCCATTGAGCATGGCCGTGCCATCGTTATCGCCATCAATAAGTGGGACAATCTGGAGCCCTATCAGCGCGATAAGATCAAGACGGAAGTGGAGCGAAAGATCCCCTTTATGAACTTCGCCAAGCTGCACTATATCTCCGCCTTGCACGGTACCGGTGTCGGCGAGTTATTTGCCTCCATCAATAAAGCCTATCGCTCCGCCACACGAGATTTTCCTACCAATGAGCTAACTATGTTACTGGAAGGGTTTGTGAGTAAACACCAACCCCCTATGGTGCACGGTCGTCGCATCAAGTTACGATATGCCCATCAAGGGGGCAAGAACCCGCCGATCATCGTTATTCATGGTAATCAGACAAAATCGGTACCAGATTCCTACCGCCGTTATTTGTCCAAGGCCTTCATCGATTACTACAAGTTACAGGGCACTCCTTTAAGGGTGGAGTTTAAATCCAGTGAGAATCCGTTTAAGGATAACAAGCCTAAGCCTACTGAACGTAAGGGTAAGCATAGCAAACGGGTTGAAGCAGCAAAGAAAACTGAGAAACAGAAGAAGAAACGTTTGAAACGTTGATTGCAGGTGTGAAAAAGGGGCTGTACCTAGCCCCTTTTTTTGTGCTCGCCTTTTTAAAGTTTTCGAAAGCAGCAGAGCAAAATTATTTTTCCGTTCGCAGAAACAGTGCCGGATCGATACGCGTATTATTCAGGCTCAGGCTCCAGTGCAGATGTGGACCGGTTACCCGACCGGTCATACCAACGTCCGCGACTCTATCACCACGTTTTACCGCTTGTCCCGGCGAAACGTGTATGTCATTCAAATGACAGAACATCGAGATCAGTCCCTGTCCATGATCAACAAAAACAGTCTTGCCGTTAAAGAAGTAATCACCCACGGCAATAACTTTCCCCTGTGCCGGAGTGATAACCGCCTGACCCTCGGCTGCCGCGATATCCATGCCACTATGGGGGCGACGAGCTTGTTCGTTAAAGAAACGACGTAGGCCAAAGGAGCTAGAGCGTATGCCTTTTGTGGGTTGTAGCAAAGGTTCCGGGATGGCGTAGTCTTCATTCCAGCTGCCAAAGGCATGACGAATGATCTTTATCTCTTTGCGTATACGTATCATATCCTTGGCAGTCGGATTTACCATACGCTTGTTTTTTATTGTCAGACGTTGTTCAGCATATTTCTTTGCCTTCACAATAAAACTAATCTGCTGGACCTTTTTCGCTTCATCCTTTATCTCAAGGTAGTGTTTACCTGTTTTTGCGGTAAGTGGAATGCCGATGATGGCCTGCCAACCGGTCGCTGCACGATGCAACATGACAGGATTATTGCGATAGCGTACCAGTGGCCGCTTGGTAGTATTTATGCCCAACTCAACAATCACCACCCCCCCCGGGACCGAGTTTTGCTGCGGCAATGCCAGCGCCTGATTCAGTGTAATGAGCAGGAGAGTTATAAATAGAAAAATTTTATGGGTCATCATGTGCTAGCTATTTATTCAGGGTTTCATCTACGGTACAGGATAAACGGCCCTGGTGTAGACGGATATCGATCCTATCACCAACTTGGGTCTGTGTATTCTTGCTGACTATCTTACCATCCTCATTGCGATGGACGATGGCATAACCGCGTCTCAATACCGCCAGTGGGCTAACGGCATCCAGAGCACGCAGCAATCCAGCCAGCCGCTGTTTATGGTGTTCCTGGGCATAGTGTATTGCCGCCATGAGCCTGTGTTGACTTTCATCCAGCTTGATCCTTTGACGTCCAATCAGCAGCAGGGGATTGTTCTGCTCTAATCGATGCTGCAGGTGTTGCAGTCGAAGCGCACGTTGTTGCTGAATCCGTCCCTGAGCCTGTTGTAAGCGTGCCTCTAATTCATCCAGGCGTTGTGCCAGTTCCTGCAGACGTTGTCCGGGATGACGCAGGCGCTTTTGCAGGTGCTCCAGGCGTTTGGCATCACGGTTTAGCGACTGCTGCATATTACTGGAAAGGCGTTGTGCCAGTGTTTGCAGGCGCTGCTGGTATTCCAGCTGATCCGGGCTCAGGCTCTCTGCCGCAGCAGAGGGCGTCGGGGCGCGGTAATCGGCGACAAAGTCACTGATGGTAAAGTCGATCTCATGACCCACGGCAGAAACGATAGGCAGTTCTGATGCATGGATAGCACGCGCCACCACCTCTTCGTTAAAGGCCCACAGGTCCTCCATCGAACCGCCACCACGGCCGACAATGAGCACGTCACACTCCTGACGAAGGTTAGCGGTGCGTATGGCATTAGCAATCTGCTGGGCTGCCGCATCACCCTGTACCTGTACCGGATAGAGGATCACGGAGATAGAGGGGAAACGGCGCTTTAATACAGTGAGTATGTCCTTGATGGCCGCGCCGGTAGGGGAGGTGACCACACCGATGCAGCGCGGCAGCTGTGGCAAAGGCTGCTTATGTTCGGGCTCGAACAGACCTTCTTCGGCCAGTCGTTTCTTTAAGGTCTCAAAGGCCCGCTGCAGGGCTCCGGCACCGGCCTCCTCCATGTGTTCGGCGATAAGCTGAAAGTTACCGCGAGGCTCATATAGCGTCACCTTGGCCCGAATCAGCACCTGCATACCCTCGGTGGGGGTAAAATCCAGATGCATATTGCGGTTACGGAACATCGCAGCCTGTACCGAGGCATCCCGATCCTTAAGGGTAAAATAGAGGTGGCCGGAGCGGGCATTGGTCAGATTCGACACTTCCCCCTCTACCCATACCAGCGGAAAGGAGGATTCCAGCAGGCGTTTGGTCTCATTATTGAGTTCCGAGACGGAGAGGATGCTGCGTTGTGGTAAATTATCTGACATATTGAAATATATTAGGTTTTCTTGAGGTTGCTCGAATTTGTGTGCGCTCGTTTTACTGCACCAGTGCCCTTTGGGTGCACCAGTGCCCTTTGGGTGCACCAGTGCCCTCGGGGTGCACCAGTGCCCTCTGGGTGCATCTGTTGAAGTTCCGCAGCAGATTCTAGTTGCGAGCAGGGCGCTCAAACAACCCCTTACGGTCTTCATTTTGAGTGCCTTACCCATCGTTCCGAAGGTCAAGGCAAAAAAAGGCCGGTCTGAGACCGGCCTTTTTCAACAGTCTAAGTTACCAGCCTACAGCTTGTAACTAGGCTTAGCCTGTTCTTTAGCTTGCTTCTGAGCCTGCTTGCCCTGGAACAGAGCCTTTTTGGCTTGCTTCATAGCGTCAGCATTGTCACCATCTTTCAGGTGTTTTTCAGCTTTTTCGATCATCTTACCGGCATCACGCCACAGGAAACCGGTCTTTTTGGCTGCGGCATTCTCAGCCTTGGCCATATCTATAGTCTTCTGTACTTCTTCTTTTGCTGGGCCGGATGCACAGGCAGACAGCAGAAACAGGGAAGTGATAGCCAGGATGGCAAATTTTTTCATATCGATATTCCTCCAAATGTCACTTATTCTTATCGCGCGTTATAGATATGACAACATAAAGCGCTGTCATCCCATAAACCGTAGACTAACCAGTTTACCGCCTATTCGTCAAACCCTATAATAAGGCGTTAATATTTCACCAGCCCGGAAACCAACTCAATGCGCATAGTTCAGGAAGCCCTCACATTTGATGATGTATTACTCGTCCCGGCCCACTCCAATGTCCTGCCCAAGGATGTGAGCCTGAAGACCAAACTGACCCGGGAAATCGAACTCAATATTCCTCTGGTCTCTGCGGCCATGGACACTGTGACGGAGGCCAGGCTGGCGATCGCCCTGGCGCAGGAAGGTGGTCTTGGTATTATCCACAAGAACATGACCTCCGAGGAACAGGCTGCACAGGTACGTCTGGTGAAGAAATTTGAGAGTGGCGTGATCAAGGAACCTATCACCGTCAGTCCCGAGATGAGTGTTGCCGATGTACTGGCCCTGACCCGCCTGCACCAGATCTCTGGGCTGCCTGTGGTCAAGGGTGAGGAGTTGGTGGGTATCGTAACCAGTCGTGATATTCGCTTCGAAACCCGCCATGATTCGCCGGTTTCCGAGATCATGACCCCAAAAGACAAGCTGATCACCGTTAAAGAGGGAGCCAGCAAGGAAGAGGTGCAGGAGAAGCTGCATCAGTACCGCATCGAAAAGGTGTTGGTGGTCAATGATGACTTTCAGCTGCGCGGTATGATCACCGTTAAAGACATCCAGAAGGCGACGGAAAAGCCCAATGCCTGTAAGGATGACCAGGGCAGCCTGCGTGTTGGCGCAGCGGTAGGTGTGGGGGCTGGCACCGACGAGCGTGTTACAGCACTGGTAGAGGCCGGTGTCGACGTGATTGTGGTGGATACCGCTCATGGTCACTCCCAGGGTGTGCTGGATCGAGTGAAATGGGTAAAACAGAATTTCCCCCAGGTTCAGGTGATCGGCGGCAACATTGCTACTGCTGATGCAGCCAGGGATCTGGTGGCTGCCGGTGCCGACGCGGTGAAGGTGGGTATCGGCCCCGGTTCCATCTGTACCACCCGTATCGTTGCCGGTGTCGGTGTGCCACAGATCTCGGCCATCGACAATGTTGCCGCTGCCCTGGAAGGCACTGGCGTTCCGGTGATCGCCGATGGCGGTATCCGCTACTCTGGTGATATGTCCAAGGCCATTGTAGCTGGCGCCTACTGTGTCATGGTGGGCTCCATGTTCGCCGGCACCGAAGAGGCACCGGGTGAGGTTGAGCTGTTCCAGGGCCGTTCCTACAAATCCTACCGTGGCATGGGCTCATTGGGTGCCATGGGTGGGTCGCAGGGCTCCTCCGACCGCTACTTCCAGGAGAGCAGCGATGCCGACAAGCTGGTCCCGGAAGGTATCGAAGGCCGTGTCCCGTTTAAGGGTTCCATGCAGCCGGTCATCCACCAAATGCTGGGTGGCCTGCGTTCCTCCATGGGCTACACAGGATGTGGCACCATCGAAGAGATGCGTACCAAGCCACAATTTGTCCGGGTTACCAACGCTGGTATGGTCGAGAGCCATGTACACGACGTAACCATCACCAAGGAAGCGCCCAACTATCGCGTATAGTTGTCAGCCGTGATCTGGTGAAAGGCCCCGATATTTATATTGGGGCTTTTTTTATGCCAGCAAAAAGTCAGGCGAGAGGAGGGGAATGAATGATCGTCAATCATACGTTAGAAGCACGTTGATTGAGCCTCGGCAATGGGTCATGATGTCGTGAAATAAGGAGAACTTTTCGATATGGAAATACGGATGTTTTCGCCGCAATACAGACACAAAACAATAAAACTGTTGCTGCTTGTGCTGATATTAACCGCGTGTGTGCCGGTTCCCATCGTCGATTCCGATGTGCGTTACGAAAAACTAAAAAAGGGCGTCTACTTTTTGGTGGTAACGGGCTCAGCAGAATCCGGGGAAGAGGAAGTCTCAAAACGCTGGCATCAGCAGGCCCTTCATCTGTGTGGTGCGGAGTATACACATACGGCAAAAACCTATGACCGTGAGTCGGATGTTCGTCGTAATCAACCGGTGAACTATATTCAAATCCGTGGTGATATCCGCTGTCGCTCATCACAGGACGGCTGAATCTGACACGGCATTTCTGTCGTCTCTACCTGCCACCTATTTGTACTAAGGGTCGTGATATCGATGTCTACAAAAATCCCCCCAATGACCATCAGCCGTGCTGCCAAAGAGATCGGTATCGGCATTGAAACCATACGCTACTACCAACGTATCGGTTTGATAGACGAACCCAGCAAGCCTGCCAGTGGCTATCGTATCTATCCGTTGGAGACGCTGGAGCGACTGCGCTTTATTCTGCGAGCCAAGGAATTGGGCTTCAGTCTGGCAGAGGTCGAGAGTCTGCTGGAGTTGGGTGATGGCAGTTGCCGGGAGTCGATGCTGGTGGCGAAAACCAAGTTACAGTTGATTCAGGCGAAGATCGCCGATCTGCAGAACTTGGAACAGGTGTTGGAAGGGGTGGTACACGCCTGTGAGGTCAACCCTGACACACATGGCTGCCCACTGGTAGAAACCCTGGGTAGTCAGCCTCAGCAAAAGCCTTGACTCTGTACCCAGGTACAGAGTTTATTCTAGGCATCCCAGGTTTGGAGAAGATTTATGAAGTTACGTACTCCCGGAGTATCCCTGATAGGCGGCATCACTGCCGGTATCGCCGCCTCGCTGTGCTGTGTTGGCCCATTGGTCGTCTTGATGCTAGGCATGGGTGGTGCGTGGGTCAGCAATCTGACCGCACTGGAACCCTATCGTCCCTTGTTTATTCTGTTTTCACTGGTGGCTTTGATCTACGCCTATCGCAGTATCTTTAGTAAAGACGACTGTGAAGAAGGTAAGGTCTGCGCAGCACCACCAGTACGCTCAAGTTATAAGTTGATGTTCTGGCTGGTGACCGCCGTGGTGGTACTCAGCGTGGCATCCCCCTACATAATACCGTTGTTTCTGTGAGGTGTGAAATGAGAAGTTTAATCGTAGTGTTCGCCCTGATGTCTGTCTCCCTGTTTGCCCAGGCTAAAGAACAGACCATAGTATTGTCTGTACCAGGTATGACCTGTTCTGTATGCCCTATCACGGTAAAGAAAAGTCTGGCCAAGGTAGAGGGTGTGATCAGCGCCGAATCCGAGTTCGATACCAAGACTGCAACCGTTACCTTCGATGATACTAAAACCAACATCGAAGCCCTACGTAAGGCCACTGCCGATGTAGGCTATCCCTCTATGGTAAAAGCGCAGTAGTCATGTCTGTTAGGGTAATACTTGAGACTACCATCACCTGTCCGCAATGCGGCCATGTGAAGGTTGAGACCATGCCTGATGATGCCTGCCAGTGGTTTTATGAATGTGAGGGCTGCGGCGCGGTGCATAAGCCTAAACGTGGAGACTGTTGTGTCTTTTGTTCCTACGCAACGATTCCCTGTCCTCCGATTCAGCAACAAAATGCGGCTGACAGCGGCAACGGTTGACAGTCCTTGTGGCTATCATGGAATATGTAAAGGTCCTATCTAGGGCCTTTATTGTTTTGATATCAGATAATCACATGGAGTAAGTCATGGGCTTTGTAGTATTAACATTAGTTTCGTCCATCCTATGCGGATTCATCTGCTACTATATCGCTCGCCAGCGCCAGGCCAATTATACTTTCTGGTCGGTAATGGGCATCGCCTTCGGACCTCTGGCGATTCCGTTCGTATTCTTTTCCAAAGCCGTAACGCAATAAATATTTTTTCATAGCAGAGATATCTTGCATGGTGATCGTTTACGAAGCCGCCAATACCTTTGAAGCAAATCTGCTTAAAGGTTTGTTAGAGCAGCAGGGGATCGAGGTAACGATTGCTGGTGAATACCTGCAGGGTGGTATCGGTGAGTTACCGGTTGCCGGGTTGGTGACCTTGAGTGTAGAAGAAATAGATCTGCTTGCTGCGCAAAAGATCATTAAGGATTATGAGGCAGGGGTCTATGCCCTGGAGGATGAGGACTAAGCGCATCTATTGATGCGAGTTCAGGCTAGGCTTAAGCCAGTAAAAGATAGGGCCATCCATGGCCCTTGGGAGTTTGACTGCTAAATAGTTATAACGTTTGTGTAACGGACCAATCAGCCTTTGGTCGCGACGGCCAGGAATATCGGATATGTCTTCTCTTCTTTGTTAACCGTGTGCGCGGTGACAAAATTTATATCTTTAAAACCATATTTTTCCAACACCGCTGTAAACTCCTCTCGATCAAAGCCAGAATGAAATACACCCTCTACGTCCGTTGGGTGGAAGCTGCCATCCTCTTTATCAAGATCGGCAAGGGCGACCTGGCCACCGGTTTTAAGATGTTCTGCAAATCTCTGTACCATCTTCTCGGTGTCTTCTACATGATGCATAGCCATGGCACTGACGATCAGATCAAACTCTGTGCCGAAGGGCTGTTGGGTAATGTCCTGACATAGGGCCTCGACCTTACCTTGCAGGTCTTCTTTCGCCAGCAGCTTTTCCAACATAGACTCTGATACATCTACCGCGGTAATCTTGTTTACATGTGGTGCCACATGCGAGGTTATTAGCCCGGTGCCGGCACCAAAGTCCATCACATGCATGCTGTCATTCAGCTCAATACTATTGACAATGCTGCCACCAATGGCCGTTGAGAGTGCCAGGACCATTTCATTCACATCCCAGTCTTGGGCTTTTTCGGTAAACAGATCGGACATTGTGTAACTCCGCTAATTCAACATGGGTAAAATTCTGATCGTTCCTTACCTATCCAAGCCTTTGAGAAAAAGCTGTACGACCTTGTGTACATGCTTTTCCTGAGCGGCTTTATTAATAGGTTCTTTGCTACTCATCATACGTTGATTACGCGGGCTAAGTATCATTGTGGCAAACATCTGCGCATGAAATGCCACATCATCCAGTGCCTCACAACGTTGCTGCAGAAATGCCATCAATGGTTGCATCACCCGCGTTGGACCTGCGTCCATAAATGGTTTAAGCAGATTTTCCTGCCCGCCCTCTGTGAGCATCATCTTGTATACACCCAGTGCGCTGGGGGTTAGATGAAAGGCCAGTAGCTGCTTGCCAAAATTGCGTAACTCTTGTGTCAGGTTGCCGGAACCGAAATCGTATGGCGGAGCCTCTTCTGTGCGTATCTTTTCCATCACTGCGACAAACAGCGTCTCCTTGGATGGGTAGTAACGATACACCGTCTGCTTGGTCACACCGGCCTGTATTGCCACAGCATCCATACTG